>CAYNPF010000077.1:0-9205 GCA_964398895.1 uncultured bacterium | reverse complement strand
GATCTCGAAGGCCAGCGCAGGGGAGAACGGCCACTCTCCGACCCGGGGATTGAATGGAAAGCCACGCCGCATGTCAAGACCCTTTGCGCACCGCGGGGGTTCTCCTGCCTCCGTGTCGCCCGGCATCGGGGCTCTTGCCCTTGACCCCTCCGGCCCGCCGGTCTAGCGTTCGGGCATGTCCGACGCCAGTGATCGCCGTATCGAGCCGCCGTCCGAGATCGTGGACCGTGCCCGCAAGTGGCTGGAGCCGGTTCGGGCCGCGCTCGGGCCGGATTTCGTCTCCGCCTACCTGACCGGCAGCGTCCTCACCGAGGGCTTCGATCCGAAGCGCTCGCACATCAACCTGCTGGTCATCGCCCGCGAGCTCGAGGGACCGCGCCTCGACGCGCTGGCCCGGGCCCTGCCGGGGCAGCGCCGCTCGCCGTTCATCGAGCCGCTGTTCCTGACCCGCGCGCAGATCGAGCACTCGCTGGATTCGTTCCCCATCGAGTGGATCGAGATCCAGGAGCGCCGCCTGCGCCTCGAGGGCGCCGACGTCTTCGGCGAGATCGAGGTACCGCGCACCTACCTGCGGCTGCAGTGCGAGCACGAGCTGCGCGGCAAGCACATCCGGCTGCGCCAGACCTACCTGGTGCACCACACCGACGCCGCGGTGCTGGCGCGGGTCCTGCGCGGCTCGGCCAGCGGCTTCGCCACCCTGCTGCGGACCCTGCTGCGCCTGCGCGGCGAGACCCCGCCCGCCGACGGGGCGCGGGTCATCCAGCGCGTGGCCGACGTGTTCGGTCTCGACGCCCAGCGCCTGCTGGCCGCCCACCTGTTCCGCCACGCCACCCGGCGGCACAAGGCGGACGAGGTGCTGGCGCTCTACCGCGGTTTCCTGACGGAGCTCGAGCGCCTGATCGGCGTCATCGAAGAGCTGAGCCTCTGATCCACCTCCGCGCCTCCCTGCTGCTCGCGATCGTCCTCCTGGCCTTCTCGACCGGGGGATCGCCGGCGCACGCCGCGACGACCGACCCGGTCAGCACCGCGACCACCGCGGCGGCGGCGGCGACGGCGGTCCCCGCCCCGGTCGGCTTCGTCAACGACTTCGCCGGCGTGCTCGACGATTCCAGCCGCGCCCGGCTCGAGTCGTTCCTCGACCAGGTGAAGCGCGCCACCGGCGTGCAGTTCGCGGTGCTGACGGTGAAGAGTACCGCGCCGCTCGACCCGCTCGAGTACAAGACCGAGGCCTACCGGCGCTGGTTCTCCGGCAACCGCCGCAGCCTGCTGCTGCTGGTGGCGCTGGAGGAGCGGCGCATCGAGTTCGAGACCGGCTACGAGCTGGAGGGCATCCTGCCCGACGGGCTCGAGGCCCGCATCATCCGCCGCGAGATGACGCCGCGCTTCCGCGCCGGCGACTACGCCGGCGGCATCCGCGCCGCGGTGCTGCAGGTCTCGGCCATCATCGCGAAGGACCGCGGCGTCACGCTGACCTGGAACGGCAGCGAGCTGCGCTATCACGAATCCGGGGAGGGCGGAGACTTCCCGCCGCTTGCCGGCGCGATGATGGCGATGGCCATCTTCGTCGGCATCGTCGTGCTCAACTCGCGTCTCCTCCCGCAGCGCCGCCGCCGGCACGGCCTCGGCGGCTGGTACTGGGGCGGCGGGGGCTGGGGCGGCGGGATCGGCGGTGGCGGCTGGGGTGGCGGCGGTGGCGGTGGAGGAGGTTTCGGCGGCTTCGGTGGCGGCGGTGGCTTCGGCAGTGGCGGTGGTGGCGGCGGCGGGGGCTGGTGATCGGGAACCCACGGGAAAGGAGCACCCTCATGAAGCGAAGCGGTTGGATCGTGCTGGCGGTGGTGGCGATCGTGATCGTGATGATCGCGGGCCGGCTGTTCGGCAGCTACAACGGCCTCGTCACCGCGCACGAGCAGGTGAAGGTCGGCTGGGCCGAGGTGAACAACCAGCTCCAGGCGCGCAGCTCGAAGCTCGGCAACCTGGCCGAGACGGTGAAGGGCACGGCGATGCAGGAGCAGGCGGTGTTCGGCGAGATCGCCCGCGCCCGCGCCGCGCTGGCCGGCGCCCGCACGCCCGCCGACGCCATCGCCGCCGACCAGGCGACCACCTCGGCCCTATCGCGGCTGCTGCTGGTGGTCGAGAACTACCCGCAGCTCAAGAGCAACGAGGCGTTCCTGACGCTGATGGACGAGATCAGCGGCATCGAGAACCGCCTCGCCGTGGCCCGCGGCCGCTACAACGAGGTGGTGCGGGCGTTCAACGTCATGGTGAAGCGCTTCCCCACCAACCTCTACGCGGGCCTGATGGGCTTCCGCGAGGAGGCCTACTACCCGGTGCCCGAGGAGGCGAAGGCCACGCCGAAGCTCGACTTCAGCGGGATCCGCCCGTCGGCCGCGCCCACCACGCCCGCAAAGTAGCGTCCCGGCGGGGTCGCGCGAGCGCGCGACCCCGCCCCGCGGGGCTCAGGCCGCCCGCGCCAGTTCGCGCCCCGCCGCCTCGAGCGCCTGGCGCGTGATGGCGTCCAGCCGCTCGCCGGTGGCGGCGAGCGCCCGTTCCAGCGCCGTGGCGCCGTCGGCGCCGCGCCGCCGCCCGTCCACGTACGCCCGCGCCACCGCCAGCAACCGGGCGGCCCGCGCCGCGTCGGTGTGCGGCTCGACCCCCGCGTCGGCGGCGAGGACGCGCAGGCCCGCGACGTCCCGCGCGAAGCCGCTGGGATCCTCGGCGGCCACGCGCGCCAGCGGCCAGGTCCGTCCCTCCGGAGTCTCCTCGCCGAGCCGCACCGCGTGGGCGAGCAGCCGGCGCTGGCGCAGCGGCAGCAGGGTGGCGCGCGCCGCGCGCTCCACCAGCCACGCCGCCTCGACCCGCGCCCGGGACGCCCCGTCCGCCTCGCGCTCCGACATCTCGGCCAGCGCCCGCTCGGCCAGGCCGCGGACCCGCCGGGCGTTGAACAGAGCCACCGCCGCGCCGCGGGCGAGCGTGGCCAGCGATTCCAGCTCGGCCGTCGGGAACGGCCGGCCGTCGCGGCGCTCGTCGAGCACGACCAGGCCCTCGAGCCCCGCGGGACCGCGCAGGGGCACGAGCAGCGCGATGCCCACGGCCACGAAGGCCGCCAGTTCGCCGGACAGGTCGCGGAAGCGTTCGAGATCGTGGCGCGTCACCGGCCGGTCGAGTCCGGCCAGCAGCGTGGCCAGGCCGGCGTCCAGCGGCACCTCGAGCGCGGCCAGGCGGTCGAGCCCGTCGCCGCGCACCGCGGCGGGAACCAGCGCGCCGCCCTCGGTGCCGGGCAGCAGCAGGCCGACCAGCCCGCAACCCAGCCGGTCCCGCAACGTGGGCAGCAGGCGACCGGCCAGCTCGTCCTCGTCGCAGACCGCCAGCAGATCGAGCGCCGGGCCCAGCGCCACGTCGCTCAGGCGCTGCGCCCGCTGCGCCAGCGCGTGCGCGCGCTGCACCTCGTCGCGCGCCCGCGCCGCCTCGCGCTCCAGCTCGATCTGCCGGGCCCGCGCGGTGCGCGCCTCGGACGAGCGCGCCAGCAGGCGCTTGACCCGGGCGATCAGCTCCTTGGGCGAGAATGGCTTGGTCACGTAGTCGTCGGCGCCGCGGGTGAAGGCCTGCAGGCGCGTCTCGGCATCCACCACGGCCGAGACCATGATCACCGGAATCGCGGGGTCGTCGGGATCGCGGCGCAGCCACTCGCACACCTCGAGCCCGCTCTTGCGGGGCAGGCGCACGTCGAGCACCACGAGGTCCGGCCGCTCGGCGATGGTGCGCTTCATCGCCTCCTCGCCGTCGGCGGCGGTGAGCACCCGGAAGCCGTGGGCGGTGAAGGCGATCTCCAGCAACTCGACGATGCGCCGATCGTCGTCCACCAGCAGGATGCCGGGTGCCGGTGCCGGGGTCGGACTCATCGGGCCTCCGTGTTGGGCAGCCCCAACCGCCCGAGCAGCACCTCGAGCTCGTGCTCGTCGAACGGCTTGCGCAGCGTGCGCTCGATGCCGACCCGCCGCGCCGCGACGCGGTCGTCGGCGTCGCGCACCAGCGCGACGAAGAGGGTGGCGGGACCGTGGCGCACGACCAGGCCGGCGAGGAAGGCCGCGCCGGTCTCGTCGGGCAGCTCGACATCCACGCAGGTCAGTTGCCAGCCGCCCCGTTCCAGCTCGGTGCGCAGCGCGGCGGCCGTGTCCACGGTGCGCACGTCGAAACCGTGACGCGCCAGGAGCCGGGCCAGGAAGATGCGCGCGGTGATCGAATCCTCGGCCACGAGCGCAGTGCGCGCCGTGCGCATCGCCGGCCGCGCGATCGGCGCCGGAGCGAGCGGGCGCTCCGGCGTCACCGGAGTCGGCTCGGCCGGGCGCGGCGGCGCGGGAGCCGGCGCGGCGACGGGCCTGACGGGTGCGGGAGCAGCAACTGGCTTCGGCGGTGCGGGCGGTGCGGGCGGCGCGGGAGCCGGCGGCGCGATGGGCTGCACGTCGGCCGCGGTCAGCACGGTGAGCCGCGGCGGCGCGGGCGGTTCCGGAGTCGGCTCGCGCGGAGGCGCCATCACCGGCGGCGGGACCGGCACGACCTCGCGGGGCTGCGGCTCGACGGGCGCAGCGACGGGCTCGGCGGGTGCGGGAGCAGCAACGGGCTTCGGCGGTGCGGGCGGCACGGCGGAAACCCCCGGCGGCGCCGGAGCCGGGGCGGGCGGCACGGGCCGCGGCGCGGGCACGACCTTCTCCAACACGGGAGCGGCAGCGTCGCGCAGCAGCCAGCCGGGATCGGCGAGCCAGAAGCGCTCGCCCTCCTCGGTGCGGACCATCGCCACCAGGCCCTCGGCCGGCGCGGACACCCGCGGGCCGCCATCCACCTCCGTCGGGGCCACGCGCTCCGCGGGCAGCCGCCAGATCAGGCGATCGGCCGCGATCCAGGCCCGCTTGCGCCCGTGCGCCACCAGCGCGAGCGGCGAGGTCCCCGTCGCCGGGGCACGCCCGAGCCCGAGCGGATCGCTCAACAGCGGCCAGCCGCCGGGGCCCGTACGGGGGACGGCGGCGCCGGGCTCGCCGGCCAGCTCCGCGCCCGTGGCCATGTGCAGGCGCAGCACCGCGTGCCAGGGCACGGCCAGCGGCACCTCGCCGCACACCATCATCAGGCAGACCGGGCGCTCGGCCCACAGGGGCACGCGCACCAGCCAGGGCTCCGACGCGCCCAGCCCGGGACCGAGGTTCGCCCCCACGTCGGCCAGCACCTCGGCCGCCGCGGTCAGCCCCTCGACGTCCACGTGCTCGCAGCGGACCTCGAGCAACGAATCCTCGACCCGCAGCGCCAGCGGCCGGCCCGATCCGCCGGCGATCCACTCCAGCGCGGCCCGCAGCGCGGCGGCCACGGCCGGCACGACGCGGGCGCGGCGCGCCAGCTCGCGCGAGCCGTCGTCGGCCAGCGGCAGGTCCTCGAGCGCGACCGCGAGCGCCAGCGTGGCCACCGCCGCGGCGGCGGAGTCGCGCCCGGCGCGCGCGGGGCTCCAGCGCAGCGCGGCGATCTCGCCCGCCAGGCCGGCCAGCTCGCGATCGGCCTCGCGGAAGGGCGTCACGTCCTGGGACTCGGCGGCGAGGGCGGCCACCCGCCGCAGCCGCTCCAGCGCCGGGTTCAACTCGGCCGACCAGGGCAGCCCGGCGTGCGGCTCGCACTCGTCGAGCAGGCGCTCGAGGCCGGGCAGGCCGAGGACCTGCGCGGCGGCGCGCGCCGCCCGCACGGCATCCGCGCCCGCCGCCTCGGCGAGCACCGGCACCAGCGCGCCGACCAGGCCCCGCAGCGGGGCGCTCCCGGATTCGCGATCGCCGGCCGGGCTCACCTCGACTCCTCCGTGCCGCGCCGCCCGCCCGCATCGGACGATGGCGACACCCGCGGCGCGGGCGAGCGCGTCGGCCGCGACTCCGCCCCGGGCTCCTCGCTCCCCAGCAGTCGCAGGTCGCCCGGCCGCACGCTGCCCGCCGACGTTCCGCTCTCCGCGGGCGGCGTCTCCACCGCGCCCAGCCGTCGCGCCAGCTCGTCGAGGACGCCGGCCTCCTCGTCGAGCGCGCGCACCACGCGGTCGGCGGCGCGCGAGGCCCGCTCGCCGGTGGCCGAGAGCCGCTCGCCCTTGGCGGCGGCGTCCTGGATCATCTCGCGCACGCGTTCGAGCAGCCGCAGCGCCGTCTCCGAGGGCACGGCGGAGCCGTTCGGGGTGGACGCCGGTGCCGGCGCGCTCTCGGGCAGCGGCGGGGCCTCCTCCAGCCGCGCCGCCACGCGCCCGCGCAGGCCCGCCATGCGCCCGCTCGCCGCCGCCACCTCGCGATCGAGGATCGCCAGGTGCTCCGCGGTGCGGTCGGTCACCGTCCGCACCTCCGCGGCCAGCGCGCGCAGGTCGTGCGCGCGACCCTCGGCGGATTCCGCCGGGCGGGGCGCGGTCAGCGAGACCTGCAGCGCGATCAGGGTGGCGCGGTTCGCCAGGACCTGCACCTGGGAGCCGATCTCCTGCACCTCGGCCAGGCCGGCGGCGAGGCGCTCGACGCTCTCGTGCGACGCCTCGACCAGCTCCTGGATGGCCGCGGCCGCGGCCTCGCGGTAGCGCCGCTGCGCCTCCGCCGGCGGCACGGCCGGCGCGGCGGGAACCGGTGCGGTCGCGGCGCGGGCCGGCGCGGCCGACGGAGCGGCGAGCGCCTGCTGCAGCTCGCCGCCCAGCCGCTGCAGCTCGCGCACCGTGGTGAGCAACGCCGTCGCCTCGACGAAGCCGCGCTCCGCCTGCTCGGTGGAGGCGCGGGCGTCGGTCAACGCCTCGACCAGCCCGCCGCGCAGCGCCAGCACGTCCTCACGATTCCCGGCGACCTGCCGCTCGTCGTCGGCACGACGTCGGTTCAGGGTCTCGACCAGCAGAGCGAGCGGCCCCTCCGGCACGCGCAGCGACTCGGCGGTGCGCGCCTCCACCGCGGCGCGCAGGGCGCGAAGACGGTGACGCAGCTCCTCGAGGTCCACGGAGGCCCGCGTCATCTCGCGATGACGGGCGATCAGGCTCTGCAACTGCGCGGTCAGCAGCGACAGCTCGCCCCAGCCGGTCGTGGCCGGCAGGCGACCGAGCTCGGAGGGGTCGCCGCCGGCGATGGCGCGACACAGCCCGCGCAGGTGCGAGGCGATCGCGTGATCGAGCCACAGCGCGCCGCCCACCGCGACGACGATGCAGAGGAACGCCGCGCTCCACGGCCAGACGCCCCAGGCCCGCGGATCGAAGAGCGGATCGTCGGGCGAGGCCAGCGCGAACAGACCGAGCACCGCGGCCGCGCCGCAGCCGCCCATGGCCAGGAAGCCGAGCCAGAGGCGCAGGCGCAGGCCCGTGCCCGGATGGACCACGCTGAGGGCGGTCGCGCCGCCGAGGGACGCCGGAGTCGGGGTGTCGCGCATGGGTGTCGTGTCCGGATGCTGGGTCACAACCGCGTGACTCGCAAGTGACATGCCCCCGGGGCCCCGTCGCGGCGCCCCGGCCCCCGGGATCCCGGTGTTGCACGGCGCAACGCCGCCGCACTCCGCCCGGCCGTCGGCATGTCGCTGCCGCGTCGAGAGGTCCGCGCCGGGCTCCCCGCCGCCGTTGCGAAAGGCGCCCGGGCCCGGGCGCCGGGAGGCCCGAGGCCGCGGGGCCGGGGCGCCCCCCGGCCCCGCCGCGCCCGCGTCAGAAGCCCCACTCGCGGGGCGTTCCTGCGCCAATTCACGCCGCGCCGGGACCGCGCGAGGCCGCGCGCGGGGGGCCGCGGGCGGCCACCCTGCTGTGGTGGCGTCGCCACCGTCCGAACCGGCTGCGTGGCACGACGGATGCAGAAGTCCGTGGTCGAGACGCACCCATGCAGGCGCGGAGTCATGGCGGCGGAGGTCCGCCGCCTCGCCGCCGCGCGACCGCCGGGAGGAACGTGCGATGGATCCCCGACTCGACATCCAGGTCAAGGAGACGCGTCGCAACGTCCAGCCCGTCTACCACTTCGCCGTCAACTGCCTGCTCTACAGCCGCATCGAACCGGGGCTGGTGTCGAATCCCGAGTGCTACGACGAGGACGTGGACGTCTACCTCGCGCACCTGCTGCACGCCTTCATCAACCCGGAGTACGCCGAGCCGTCGCGCAAGTTCCTGTCGCGCTACGACGTGGACGTGTTCCAGCGCCTCGCCGGCTCGAGCGACGCCCGCATCCAGTACCTGATCCACAAGACCAGCTCGGATTTCCTGCTGCTCTCGGTCGGCATCTTCGACAACCCGGGTCCGCCGGAGAACGAGCGCACCCGCACGCAACCCAGCGAGGAGGCCTACGTCGGGCGGGGCCGCACCTACTACCACTTCGCCTACACCTACGGCCAGCGCATGCACCGCAAGAACGCCGGCGTGGCCGAGGTGCTCGAGAAGCTGGCCGCCGGCTTCGACCGCTACCTGCGGATCCTCTCGCACATGCGCGGCGAGCCGCTCGACCTGGCGGAGCGCTTCGCCCACGGTGAGGTCTACCGGCTCGAGCGCACCACCAACGAGGCGGCGGTGCAGGAGCTGCTGCGCAGCAAGCAGGACCAGTTGCTCGAGCTCTACTCGGCGTGGAAGGCGAAGCCGGACGCCGAGACCGTGGAGTGCCTGGAGCGGCTGGTCGGCGAGATCCGCCAGCTCGACCCCGATTTCCACTTCGACCTGCCCGGGCGGTGAGCGGCGCGGGGCGCGACTCCGCCCCGTGACGACCGGGCCCCGGAGTCTCGGACTCCGGGGCCCGCCCACGTTCGGGGTCGTCGCTCAGCGCCGGCCGGGCTCGCCGTAGTTGGGCGCCTCCTTGGTGATGGTGACGTCGTGGGGATGGCTCTCGCGCAGGCCCGCCGGCGAGATCCGCACGAAGCGGGCGCGGGTGCGCAGCTCCTCGACGTCGCGGACACCGCAGTAGCCCATGCCGGCGCGCAGGCCGCCGACGAGCTGGAACACGGTGTGCTCGAGCGGGCCCTTGAACGGCACGCGGCCCTCGATGCCCTCGGGCACGAGCTTGGCGAGCTCCTCCGTCTCCTCCTGGAAGTAGCGCTCGCGGCTGCCCTTCGCCGCCGACATCGCCGCCAGCGAGCCCATGCCGCGGTAGACCTTGAAGGCGCGCCCCTCCAGCAGCACCACCTCGCCCGGGCTCTCCTCGGTGCCGGCGAACAGGCCGCCGATCATCACCGCGTGGGCCCCGGCGGCCAGCGCCTTGACGACGTCGCC
>CAYNPF010000076.1:0-9324 GCA_964398895.1 uncultured bacterium | reverse complement strand
GCGCCGGTGGCGGGCGTGGCCACGGTGCAGCCCACCGGCGTGCGCGAGCGGATCCACCGCCCCATCGGGATCAGGCTCTCCTGCAGCCCGGCGCTGAACGAACGGACCTGCGGCAACACCGCACCGCGGTAGACGGCCAGGTTCTGCACCAGCACCAGCGCGGCCAGCGCCGCACCGAACACGATCGTGCGGCGCTGCGCGGCGGGCGCGCCCGCGCCCCGACCGGACGGCGGCAGCGACAGGCTCCAGCACTCGCCCGCGCGCCACGCCAGCCAGCTCAGCACCGGCAGCAGCGGCAGCAGGTAGCGCGAGAGCACGGGCACGCCGCGGGCCACGTAGAGCAGGGGCACGGCGACGATCCACACCCAGGGCAGCAGGCGCTGCGTGCGCTGCGCCGCCGGCCGCCACGTCCACACCGAGCGACGTCCGATCACCAGCGCCGCCACCAGCACCGCGACCATGAGGCCGTCGGTGGCCCCCATGATGCGCGTCTGCCGCCACAGGTTCTCGAGGTGATCCGCGAAGCCCGCCGGCCCCGCGGCCTTGGCCACCAGCGTCTGCGGCAGGAAGGTGCCGAAGTACAGGCCGGCGAACACCAGCCACGAGCCGTAGATCAGCAGCGGCGGCAGCGCCCCGAACACCAGGCGCCGCAGCCCGGCGCGGCTGTCGGCGTCCACCAGCAGGAACGCCCCCCACAGCACGAGCAGCAACGCGGCCTCGGGCCGCGCCAGCGCCGCCAGCGCCCACAGCGCGCCGGTGCGCGTCGGCCGCGCCCCCCAGTCCTTGCCCTCGGTGAAGGCGACGAAGCCGGCCAGCGTGAGCGCGACCACGAGCGGCGTCTCCATCCCCGACAAGGACCAGCGCAGCATCCAGGCGTGGCCCGCCCAGGCGATGGTGGCGAGGGCGCGCAGCGCCGGCGTCTTCAGGTTGCGGCGCATGAGCTGCAGGAACAACACGACCGACCACAGCGTGGCGAGCGCCCCGAGCACGTGGGCCACGCGGAGCCCGTCGAAGCCGAGCGCGATCCCGTCCGCCAGCAGCGTGACCCAGAGCGGACTGGTGCAGCCGTAGACCCGCTCCCCCGGGTTGAAGACGAGCCCGTGGCCCTCGGCCAGGTTCCGCGCGTACTGCAGGTGGATGAAGGTGTCGTCGGTCACGTAGTGCTGCAGCGGCCACATGAGCGCCAGGGCCAGCAGCAGCGCCACCGCCAGTCCCACGCGCTCCACCCGCGTCAGCGGTCCCACCTGTCCGAAGAGCGTGAACGTCATTGCCCGCCTCCCTCCCCTCGCGGCGCGGCCGCCAGCTCGTCGAGCCACCCGGCGAGCCGCCCGGTCAGGCGCTCGCGCGTGTGATCGGCGAGCCACGCGGGGCGCGTCGCCTCCGTCGCCGACGCGGCCCCGGGGCCGCCGTCGCGCCACACCAGGTACCGGCGTTCGATCTCGGCCGCCAGCGCCGCGCGATCCCCCGGCGCGACCCGCACGGCGCCGGCCTCGCCCACCATTCGCGCCGCCTCGTCCCCCGCCTCGAGCAGCGCGAGGATCGGACGAGCGGCGTCGAGGTACTCGTAGATCTTCGCCGGAATGGCCACGTCGCAGCCCACCGGCTTCCACACGATCAGCACGTCGGCCGCGCGCTGCAGCGCCCGCACCTGCGGGTGCGGGAGCGGCCCGGGGAAGTCCACGATCCCCTTGAGGCCCAGCGCCACCGCCCGGTCCTCGTAGTCGGCCTCGTAGGCCCCCGCCAGCCGGGCGCGGATGCGGCGGCGCGCCTCCGGGCGGCGCGCGAACAACTCGTGCAGCGCCTCGAGCAGCGTCTCGACGTCGGGGGTCAGCGTCAGCAGGCCGGTGAAGACGATGAGGAAGTGGTCGGGATCGCGGACCGCCGCCTCCGTCACGGGATCGGGCTCGTAGCCGTTGGGCAGGAACTCCACGCGCCGTCCTGCCGCCGCCGGATCGTGCGCCAGGGCGCCGGCGTGGGCCCGCGAGGTCGCCAGCACGAGGTCGGCGCCCGCGAGCACGCGGCGCTCCATCGCCCGTTGCCGGGCCGCGTGCCAGGCCGTGGGCGGACGACGCCGGTGGAGGTTGATCCACGAATCGCGGAAGTCCACGATCCAGGGGAGCCGGAAGCGGCGGGCCAGCGGCCCGGCGGCGAGGTGCACACTGTCGGGCGGCGAGCTCGAGAGGAGCGCCGCCACGTCACCGCGCGCCAGCCGCGCCGCGGCCGCGCGGCGGGCCTGCCGCGCCCAGCCGACGTAGGAATCGGGCAGCAGCCACCAGTCCGACAGCGCCCGCAGCCCGCGGAAGACCGGCCCCGAGCGCCGCCCGCCACCGCCGCCCCGCCGCAGCCGCAGCCACGTCGAGAGCGCGCTGCCGCCCGCGACCCGGATCACCTCGGTCGCCGGCGGGACCTGGCGTTCGAGCGTCTCGTCCCGCACCCAGTAGTCCTCCGGACCCGCACATACCACCGTGCAGTCCCAGCCGTGCTCCGGCAGCCAGCGCGTGAAGCCGAGCACCCGCTGCACTCCCCCGCCCCCGAGGGGCGGGTAGAAGTAACATAGCAAAAGCAGGCGCGGTCTCACGGCCGTCCCCCCGCCGGCGCGCCCGCCAGCTCGCGGAACAGTGTCTCGATCGCGACCAGGTTGCGGCGACGGTCGGCCCGCTCCTCGACCACGTGCCGGTTGCGCGCGCGCGCCGCCGCGGCCCAGGCCGGATCGCCGAGCACCGCCTCGATCGCGCGCGTGATCCCCGCCGCGTCGCCGCGGGCGAACAGCCGGGCGCCCTCGCCGTCGGCCACCCACTCGCGGTTGCCCGCAATGTCGCTGACCACCGGCACCGCGCCCGCCGCCATCGCCTCGAGCAGCGAGACCGAGGTCGAGTCGGAGAGCGAGGCCGACAGGTAGACCCCGGCCCGCGCCAGCAGCGCGGCCAGTTCGTCGGGCCCGAGCCGTCCCACGAAGCGCCAGCGGCCGGCCGGCAGCCGCCGGGCCGCCTCGCGCTCGAGCCGGGACCGCAGCGAGCCGTCGCCGGCCACCACCAGGCGCGTGTGCGGATGACGCTCGAGCACCGGCAGCACCCCGCGCAGCAGGGACTCCACGTCGTACACCGGCTCGTGCATGCGGGCGCTCACCAGCAGCCCCGGCTCGCGATCGGGCGCGGGCGCGAAGCGCTCGAGGTCGGCACCCCAGGCGAGCGTGCGCACGCGCGACGGCGGCGCGCCCAACGCGCGGGCCGCCGCCGCCAGGTTCTCGGCATCCGCCAGCACGAGGTCGGCGCGTTCGAGCACGAAGCGGACGCGGGCGCGGCGCAGCGGGTCGGGGCCGCCGGTGAGCAGCAGGTCGGAGCCCCACGCGGTCACCACCAGCGGACGATGGCCGGCCAGCGCGCCGAGCAGGCCGTAGTTGGGCACGAAGTGCGCGTCCACCAGGTCGGGCCGGTAGCGGTCCAGCGCGACCCGCAGCGCCGGCAGGGCCAGCGGGTAGCGCAGGAAGCCGGGCAGCGGGGCCCGCGGCAGCGGCGAGATCTCCAGGCCGGGCCGCGGCTCCTCCAGCGACCAGACGCGCACCTCGTGGCCGCGCTCGCGGAACCACTGCACCCAGCGCCGGGTGTGCTCGGCGGCGGCATCGGCCAGGGTGGCGATCCTCACGCGGTCTCCCCGCGCGGCCGGCCGGCCCACAACCGCCGCTGCAGCGCGGCGAGCGAGCGACCGGCGAGGTCGGCCTCGGGAGCACCGAGCCAGCGCACCGGGTAGCGGTACGCTCGCGCGCCCATCGAATCCTTGAAGGTCGCCACCGGCCCCGCGCCGGCGCTCCCGCCCAGGTTCACGCGATCGCGTCCTCCGCGGGCGGCCCATTCCACGACGCCCCAGAGCAGGAGCGCGAACGCACCGAGGCGGCGCGCGTCGGGCACGGCGCCGCTCCACCACGGCATCGTCTCGCGCGGGTGATCGAGCGCCAGCGTCGCGCACACCAGCGCAGTCCCCCGGCGCACGGTGAAGAGGCGGGCCACCGGACCGAGCCCGTCGCCGCCGTCGGCGAGCAGGCGGCGCGACAGCTCGATGGGCGGCGGCCGGTGCGCCCGCCAGGCCCGCGCCTGGGCCAGGTGCAGCGCGTACGCCTCCTCGAGCGCCTCCGGATCCTCGGTCCAGACCAGGCGAGCGCGGGCCTGGCGGATGTCGCGGCGCGCCTCGCGATCCAGCCGCGCCCAGGCCGCCTCCGGCCCCTCCGCCAGCTCGATCGTCGCCGCCTCGACCCAGCGCGTCTCCCCCACCGGGGTCTCAACGACCGCCGGCGCCATCGCGGGACCACCCGGCCGGTAGAGCGACCACTCGCCGCCGGCCGCGCGCAGCTGGCGCTGCAGTTCGCGCAGGGCCGCGGCCGCCGCGGCGTCCACCTCGGCATGGGCGCCGGCCGTCGCCACCGGCGCGCCGGGCAGCAGGTAGGGCAGGGAATGGAGCCAGTGGCGTCCGGCGCGCCGCTCCACCAGCACCGGCATGCCGCCGCACAGCTCGCCGTCGCGCTCCACCACCAGGCAGCGGACGACGGCCCCGGGACGGATCGCCGCCATCGCCCGCCACATCGCCGGACGCAGCGCCGCCGTGGCGCCGGGGTCCGCCGCGATCAGCTCGCGCCAGCCCGCCGGCGGCCGCTCCAGGCACCGGGCGGTGGTTCCCACGACCTAGCGCAGCAGCGCCACGCGCACGGTGCGCGCGAGCCCGCCGGATTCGATGCGGATGAAGTAGATCCCCGGCCGCACCAGAGATCCGGAATCGTCGCGGCCGTTCCACGCCACGCCGCCGTTGGTCGCGCTGAAGCGGTGCAGGCGCCGGCCACCGGCGTCGTAGACCGCACCGGTGTACGAACTGGCGTTTCCGGTCAGCCGCAGTTGCAGGCCCGCCCCGGTGAGCAATCCCGGGTTCGGGTAGACCCGCACGGCGAGCGCGGGCAGCGGGGTGGGCGGCGGGGCCACGTAGGCCGGATCGAAGCGACTCAGCCCGGTCGCGGTCCCGATCCAGACCACGTTCGAGGTCGGGTCCACCTGCACCGCGCGCACCTCGTTTCCGGCGATCGGCGAGTTGGCCATCGTGTACTCTTTCACCGTGCCGTCCGGCGCGTAGGAGTGCACGCCGGAATCGGTCCCGACCCACACCGTGCCGTCGGCGGCGACATCGAGCGGGTGGCAGGCGCCCCTCGTCGCCGGACTGCCGACCAGGGTCAGCGTGTCGCGCTGCGCGAAGGTGACGGCGTCGAGACACACCAGGGAGGACGTGGACATCACCCACACCGAGTCGGCGTGGAGGACCACGCCGAAGATGTCGAGCGTGTTGTAGTCGGACAGCCCGCCGCCCGAGGCCAGGCGCAGGGGCGCCCCCGGCGTGTGCCCGGAGAGGTTGAACACGGTCACGCCCTTGCCGCGGCAGCCCACCCACATTCGCTCGCGCTTCTCGTCCATCGCGATCGCCCGCACGTAGCCCGAGGGCAGGATCGGGGTGTTGGCGGGCGAGTAGTTGGCACGGTAGGTCCCGGTGGAGTCGTAGTACTCGAGCCCCACGGGATCCTCGGAGGGCGTATCCATGCCAAACCATCGGCCCTTGTACCAGTCCGCCGCCGCCGACCAGCCGAAGGTCTGCGAATTGGTCGCCAGGCTGTCACCCACCCGGTAGTGGATGAAGTCGGGTGGCCACACGTCATCGTCGAAGGACTCGAGACCGACGCCCCAGTGCGCCACCCACTTGCGACCCTGCCGGTCCAGCAACATGGCGAACGAGTAGACCGGGTTGCAGAAGGTGTGCAGACACTCCGGGGCGCGGCAGGCGTGCGAGCAGGAACCGGTGAACCAGTTCTGCCACTGCGTCCCGTCGAGGCGCCCGACCCCCTCGTCGAAGGTCGCGATGTAGACGCGGCTGCCGGCCAGCAGGATGTTCTGGACGTCGTTGCCCACCGGCGCCTCGCGCGCGTGCAGCGTCCAGTCCGTGCCGTCCCGCTCGTGCAGGCCGTCCCGGCTCGCCACCCACAAGCGGCCGGCCCCGTCGAGGGCGGGCACGGCCACGCCCTGGCAGAAGGGGTCATCGGAGGGCACGCAGTCGTACGAGAGCGGCGCATCCGGCACCTGGATCCAGCCCGAACCATCCCAGCGGTACAGCCCGAGCGTCGTGCTGGCCAGGATCGCGCCCCCGCGGTCGGAGACCCGCTGCACCGCCCCGATCATGCCGTGCCGCACCCAGCTCGAGCCACCCGCCGGGAGGACCCAGGTGCTGTCGCCCACCACCGCCACCAGCGTGCTGCCGTCCCAGGCCAGCGACGACACCGCCCGGTTGCTGAAGACACCGCCGGCCGAGTTCCACACCGACAGCCCGGTGGAGGCCCGGCTCACCAGCAGGCCCTTGCCGGTCGCCGCCCACAGCGAGTCGCCGCTCAACACCAGCCCGCTGATGGCGTTGCTGGGCAGCGGCGAGGGACTCACGCCCTCGGGCACCGTGCCGGCGACCTCGTCCCCGTCCCACAGCGCGATGCCGTTGTCGGTGCCGATGAGCAACGTGTCGCCCACGGCACGCAACACGCGGACGGCGCCGGCCGGCAGCCCGTCGAGCTGGCTCACCAGGTCCCAGCGGCTGCCATCGGCGCTGAGGCGGCTCACGCCGGCGTCCTCGGTCCCGATCCACAGCCGCCCCGACCGATCGCGCGCAAGGGCGGTCAGCGCGAAGCTGGCCAGGCCGTCGGGACGGCGGGCGACGACCTCGAACGTCCCCGTGGAGCGCAGGAAGCGCTGCAGCGCGGCCTCCGAGGAGGCGCACCACACCGTGTCACCGCTGACGAGCAGGTCGGTGTACTGCTCCGCGCGCTGGTAGGTCGTCCAGGCGCCCGCGTCCGCCGCCTTCACCGGCGCGGCGGTGCACGTCGCCAACAGCAGGATCACGGGCAGGGCCCTTCGGAGTTCACGCATGGGTCACTCGATACGGCCGAACAGGGAGAGCAGGCGCAGGCGCCACACCAGCCCCGCCGCCTCCCAGATGATGTGCCGGCTCATCTTCGATACTCCGGCACGCCGGTCCACGAACACGATGGGGATCTCGCGGAGCGTCATCCCCCGCTTCCAGCACTTGAAGCTCATCTCGATCTGGAAGGCGTAGCCATCGGACTCCACCAGGTCCAGCCGGACCGCCTCGAGCGCCCGCCGGCGGAAGCACTTGAACCCGCCGGTCGCGTCGTTCACCGGCAGGCCGGTCACCAGCCGCGTGTAGAGGTTGGCCGCGTAGGACAGGATGAGCCGGTCGAGCGGCCAGTTGACCACGGTCACCTTGCCGTTGAGGTAGCGCGAGCCCAGCACCAGGTCCACCTCCTGCGCCGCCTCGAGGAAGCGCGGGAGCACCGCCGGGTCGTGCGAGAAATCGGCGTCCATCTCGAAGATGTACTCGGCGCCGTGGTCGAGGGCGAAGCGGAACCCGTCGCGATAGGCCGAGCCCAGTCCCAGCTTGCGCGGGCGCTGGAGCAGGTGCACCCGCGGCTCCTTCTCCATGCACGCCTTCACGATGTCGGCCGTGCCGTCGGGAGAGCCGTCGTCCACCACCAGCACGTCCACCCGGCACGGCAGCTCCAGCAGCAGCCGCAGCATCTCGCCGATGTTCTCGCGCTCGTTGTAGGTCGGGACGATGACCAGCGTCTCCACGTCAGGCCCCCTCCCCCGGGGTCACGGCGGCGCGCGGCCGGCGCGCCGTCCACCCCGCGACGGCGAATCCGGCCAGCACGATCAACAGGCTCACCAGCGAGAGCAACAGGCCGCGGCGCACGGCCGCCGACTCGTAGCGGAACTCCACCCGGTGTCGGCCGGCGGGAACGGCCACCGCCCGCAGCAGGTAGTCGGCCCGGAGCACCGCCGTGCGGTGCCCGTCCACGTAGGCGTTCCAGTCCGGGTACCAGAGATCGGCCAGCCGCAGCAGCGCGGGCCCCGGGGTGTTCACGTCGATCACCACCCGGTTCAGCCCGTAGCGGACGATGTCCGCCCGACCGCCGGCCACCGGGCCGAGCTCGAGCTTCGGGTCCTCCAGCAGCCAGGTGCCGGCCGCCACGTCGCGCTGGCGCAGGCTGATCGAGTCCACCAGCGCCCGGGCGTCACGAACCACGGCGTAGTGCGCGAGCAGCGTGACGCGCGGCAGCGCCGCCGGGAACTGGTAGACCATCAGCGCCCCGTAGTTCGGATCCGACTGCTTGCTGGTGAAGACCAGCTTCAGCTCCGGCGGCGGCGGGATCGCCTGGGCGCGTGCCTCGCACTCCACCAGGTAGCGGACGTTGAGCAGCCGCAGCCACTCCATGTCCACGTAGCGCTCGAGGTGCCCCTCGGCGAGGCTCTGGTAGAGGGCCGGCTTGGCGGCGTGGTAACCACTGAGGTTGCCGATGGCGTAGCCGGCGTAGCGGTTGGGCGACGGCTCGTCCGGCTTGTAGCTGAAGATGCGGAAGCTGCCCGGCGGCCCCGCCTGCTGGAGGAAGTCCACCACGTCGTCGTGCCCGGCATCCAGCCGGCGCTCACCCACCTCGCCGACCACCGGCCCCATGACGTACGCGCTCACCGGCCATAACTCGAACAGCATGACGATCAGCACCAGACCGGTGGCCGGCAGGGCGGCCAGCCAGCCGCGACGCGTCAGCCAGGCCACGCCCAGCGCCAGCAGGCCGAGCAGCCCGGCGAGCAGGACACCGGGGACCGCGCCGAGGAACGACAGGCCGAGCTCGGTGCCGAGCCCGGTCGTCGGCCGCAGGCCGGTGAAGAAGATCTGCCAGGCGGTCGCGGCGGCGTCGGCGCTGAAGCCCTCCGGACCGCCGGAGGCACCGAGGGTCACCGCCCCACCGCCCTTCACGGCCATCGCGTGGTGCACGTAGGCGTCTCGCCAGCCCGTCTGCCCGACCACGACGATCACCAGTGCCGCCGCCACCACCGCGGCGAGTCCCGCCAGCAGCAGGCCGGTGCGGCGCGCGCGCCGGCGCGACGCCTCGTCGCTCTCGCCGCCCGGCAGGATCGCGCTCCAGCCCCAGGCCACGCCCAGCGCCACCGCGAGCTGGAAGAGGATGATCACCATCACCGGCACCCGGAACTTGTTGAACAACGGCAGGTGCTCGTAGAGGAAGCCGTAGAACGGGAAGTAGCGGCCGAAGGAGATGAGCAGCGCCAGCACCGCCAGCAGCAGGGCGAAGACGCGCTTCGCCCCGCCGGCCAGGAACGCGGGAACGGCGAGCAGCAGCGCCACCAGGCCGACGTAGGCGTTGGGGTAGTCGGTGAAGGGCATGCCGCCCCAGTAGTACGAGCCGCCGAAGCCCACCCAGCCCGGCACCAGCAC
>CAYNPF010000075.1:0-9452 GCA_964398895.1 uncultured bacterium | reverse complement strand
AACCAACGCGGCCAGGCACCAGCTAGGGATCTTCATCGGCTGCCTCTCCTGGGGGAATGCGGACGGAGGACTCGGTCAGGACGACGACCGGAAAGCGGAAGTACTCGGCCCCGGCGGGTGACGCGTCGAGCACGCCGACGCGGCGCGCCTCGCGCAGCGCCCACGCCACGGTGCGGGCCTCGCCGGGCAGGAAGGCGACGTGGCCGCGCGCTCCGGCGATCAGCAGGCCCTCGCGCCCCGGGTCCACGCTCATCGGATCGGCGAGCGGCTCGGACGGGCCGGCGAAGGCCAGCACCAGGCGCAGGCCGGCCAGCTCGTCGCGGCGCAGCGGCGGACGGCGCGGATCGGAGGCCACCGCCGCCTCGGCCAGCGCGCGCACCGACGCGGCCAGCGTGCCCCGCGGCGGCGCCGGCGTGCCGACGCAGGCGCGCGTGGCGCGGCCGCGCACCAGGCTCAGGTAGAGCGCGGTCGGCGCCGCCGGCCAGTCGGGCGCGGTGAGGGTGTCCTCCGCCGCACCGCTCCAGTGCCGCTCCAGCGCCGCTCGGGCCACCGCCAGCAGGCGCGGCGCCGCCGCCGAGCGCGCCAGCGCACGGTAGGGCTCGAGCGGCGATTCGGCGAACACCGGCGCGGCGAGCACCAGCGCGAGCACCGCCAGGGCGACGAGGCCCGGCGCGCGGCGCACGGTCAGCGCCCCCCCGTGCGCGAGCGCGAGGGCGGGTAGTGGTCGCGGTGGATCAGCTCGCGCGACTCCTCCTCGCCGTCGCGCAACCGGACGCGGTACAGCTCCACGTCGCGGCCCGGCAGGCCGGCTACGTCGTCGGGCGCGGGCGAGGTGCGTTCGACCGTCTGCAGGTCGAAGTCCGCATCGCCCTCCTTGCCGCCCTCGATGCGCGCAGCCAGCGTGGCGCCCAGCACCTCGACGCGCACGCGCACGTCCTGCGCCAAGTCGTTGCGCAGGCGCAGGTCCTTCGCGCCCCAGGCGATCGTGGCGTCCTCGCCCGGCGCGACGTAGTCCACCGGTGAGGAGTGACGGTGGCGCTCCACCACGGTGAGGCCGGCGAGCAGCGCCGCGTCGAACAGGGTCGAGGCCACCTGGCAGACGCCGCCGCCCACCTGGACGTCGCGCCGCTCGCGCAGGATCACCGGCGCCGGGCCGTAGCCGCGCGCCGCGGTGCGCGGACCGACCACGAGGTTGAACGACAGCTCCTCGCCCGGGCGCAGCACCGTGCCGTCGAGGGCCGCCGCCGCCAGCCGTAGGTTGTGCGTGCGCTCGGGCAGCGAGCCAAGCAGCGTGGTGGTGAAGGAGCCGAGCACGACCGGGAAATCGTCGGCCGGCGGCGCGCCGGACACCGAGTCCGCGGGCGTCGCCGTCAGCAGCAGGGCAAGGGCGAGGGTCGAGGGCGACATCGGCCGGGATACTAGCAGAGGCGGGCGGCCTCTCGTCTATCGCAGCACGATGACCTTCGTGTTCTCCGCCTCGGCGCCGCTTGCGTCCGTCATGCCCAGGAAGTAGATCCCGCTCGACAGCGGTCGCGGCAGTGCCGTGGCATCCAGCCGCACCACGTCACGCCCCTGCCCCGACGCCGTCGCCTCCCGCTGCCCCACCAGCCGCCCCTGCACGTCGTAGAGTCGCAGCTTCAGCGGGCCCGCCGCCGCTCCCTCCACCGTGAACTCCAGCGGCCCCAGCACCGGCATCCGCGGCGGCAGCACCCGGAACCGCTGCCCCACCCACGCCGGCCAGCCCAGCTCAGCACTCACCCACTCGTAGCGCCGATCCACGCTCTCCCGCCGGATGCGATAGCGCACCGGGCTGCCCGTCGGCTCCGGGTCCTCCCAACGCAGCGCCGGGACCTCGCCCGCTCGCAGTCGCGCCACCGCCTCGAACGGTCCGTCCAGGCTCGCCCGCTCCACCGCCCAGTAGGAGCCCGGGCCCGGCTCGCTCAGCTCCCAGCGCAGCACCCGCCGGCGCCCCCACGGCTCCGGCCGCCCCGGGCCATGACCGTTGCGCTCGATCCGCAGGTTGATCGCCGTCGCCCGCACCGCGCTGTGCGTCCAGAACATGCCCTCCATCTCTTCGTTCCACCATACCGCCCACACGTCCTCGTTCCGGTCGCGGATGACCGTGCCCTGGGCGATCCAGTCGGTGCCCTCCAGGTTCTCGGCCACCCCGTACTTCCCCGACTCGTCGGGCACGCACACGCAGAGGCTGAAGGGCGCCCCGGCGCCCGTGTTGCATGCCAGCCACGTTACCACGGGGTAGCGGAACGGATCCCGGCTCAACTGCACCGCGACCGTGCACCAACCGCCTCTGATCCGGTAGTCACAGGTCAGGCTCTCGGGTGCGGACCAGACCCCGTCCTTCAACCGCGACATCGCGATGTTTGGGTCGGTCTCGGCCCACCCCGCCCAGAACTCGTTGTCCTCCCCGCGTCGCAGCGCTAGACCCGTGGCGAGCATCCCCGTGGCGAACCAGGTCGCCGGCATCCGTTCCCAGGTGTCCCCCCGCAGCACACCCCACTGCAGGTGGTACGTGAGATCCCGCGTCCAGCCCACCAGGGCAGAGGAATCGTCCAGCGTCTGGATCGCGACGCTCCCGAAGTCCGAGCTGGCCCATCTGCCTGAGCTGTCCACGCGGTATTCGCGCCAGGGGCCATGATCCCGCGAACTGAAGAGCCGCACGCCGAGTCGCCAGTCCGCCTTTACTGCCCAGCGCCAGTGCGCCGACACCGCCCCAGCGTAGAAGTAGTTGCTGTAGTCCACTGCGGCGATCGTGTCCGGCCGGGAGTATGTATCCCCGAGGTCCTCGGACATCACCAGCCAGTTGCCGCCATCCAGCGCTCCGGCGACGGTGAGCGCCTGTGGAATGGCCTCCTGCCAGATCAGCGGGTGCCCGCCCGAGGGATCGTCCACCAATGACATCCAGGCGATGCCATGACCAACACTCCACCGCTGGACCCAAGCACTATCCCGCCAACTCAGGGCGGAATAGTCGGAGCCAATGCCACCCACCGCCGCTGCATAGATCATCGGACTGCCCAGCGAGTCGAGGTCAATCCGCGTCGGCAGCAGCCTCGTATGCCCCGGAACGCGCGTGGTGTCCGTGGGGATCCAGTAACGACCTGCCGGCAGAGCCCACGCTGCGCCGGCCAGCACGACCAGCGCCAGCAACGCAACCGCGGTGGCCAGCTTCACCGAACATCCTGCACGCCATGCGCTCATCGCGGCCTCGATCCCAAAGGCGCATGGCCGTCCAGCGACGGGCGCCGCCGGACGTCCCTTGCCCATGCGCGACGCCCATTCTAGTCGCCGCGTTCTCTCAATGGAATCCGATTCGGAATGTCGCCGGCGTCGCACTGCGTTTGTACCCGACGGCCCGTCCCCCACCGCAAACGAACGGGCCGGCCCGAAGGCCGGCCCGTCGTCATCGCCGCGGCGCGCGACCGCCGCGTCCTAGCGCATGAACAGGATCTCGCGGTACTTCGGCAGCGGCCACAGCTCGTCGTCCACGAGGTGCTCCAGCCGGTCCGCCGCCTCGCGGGCCTTCGCCATCAGCGGACGTACCGAGTCCGCCAGCCGGCGGGCCGTCGCCGCCTCGTCGTGTCCGCCGTTCGCGCCGGAGAGCAACTTCTCCAGCTCGTCCGCCGCGCCCATCACCTCGGCCAGCGTCGCAGAGAGCCGCTCGACGTGCCCGGACAACGCCCGCGTCCCCGCGGTCACCGCCTCGCGCATCGCCGCCGTGGCCTTGGCATCGCCGACCGGCGCCAGCCCGCTCCACGCCCCCAGGGTCGCGGCGAGTTGCTTCTCCCCCGCCGGGATCACCAGGGTGCGCAGCAGCTCGAGCTGCGTCTCGGCCTCGAGCGTGACCTGCTTGATGTAGCGCTCGATGGCGATGTTGTAGCGGCTGGCCAGCTCGACCTCGGTGTACACGCCCTGCTCGCGCAGGAACGCGACCCGCGCCGGGTCCCGCAGCACGCCGAGGGCCGCCGGCGTGTCGCGCCGCTCGGGCAGACCGCGCTGCGCCGCCTCGGCCCGCCAGTCCTCGCTGTAGTTGTTGCCGTCGAAGCGCACCGCCGCCGTCTCGGTGAAGGCCTCGCGCAGCAGCGCCAGCACCGCGTCGTCGCGGCGCGCGCCGCCGTCGAGCTTGGCCTTGAGCCGGGCGGCCAGTCTGCCGGTGGCGTCGGCCACCGCGCCGAGCAGCACGGCCATCGGCCCGGCGCAGTTCATGGACGAACCCACCGCGCGGAACTCGAACCGGTTGCCGGTGAAGGCGAACGGCGAGGTGCGGTTGCGGTCGGTGTAGTCGAGCGCGAGCTGCGGCAGCCGGCCCACGCCCATGTCCACGATGAACTGTTCGGTGCCCTCGCTCGGGCTGCCGGCGATGATGCGCTCGATGATCTGCGTCATCAGGTCGCCGACGAACACGCTGAGGATCGCCGGCGGCGCCTCGTTGGCGCCGAGGCGCAGGTCGTTGTTGGCGGAGGCGATCGAGGCGCGCATGGCGTCGCCGTGGTCGTGCACCGCCTTCAGGCACACCGCCATGAAGGTGAGGAAGCGCAGGTTCTGGTGCGGGGTGCGGCCGGGGTCGAGCAGGTTCTCGCCGCGGTCGGTGACCAGGCTCCAGTTCGAGTGCTTGCCGCTGCCGTTCAGCCCGTCGAAGGGCTTCTCGTGGAAGAGGCAGACGAGGTGGTGCCGCAGCGCCACCTTGCGCGCCACGTCCATGGTCAGCGCGTTGTGGTCGTTGGCGATGTTGGCATCCTCGAAGATGGGCGCCAGCTCGAACTGCATGGGCGCGACCTCGTTGTGCCGCGTCTTCATCGGGATGCCGAGCCGGTGCAGCTCGAACTCCAGCTCCTCCATGAAGGCCAGCACCCGCGGCGGGATCGAGCCGAAGTAGTGGTCCTCGAACTGCTGCCCGCGTGGCGAGGCCGCCCCCAGCAGGGTGCGGTCGCACAGCACCAGGTCGGGGCGCTGCGCCCAGTCGTCGCGGTCGAGCAGGAAGTACTCCTGCTCGACGCCGAGCGTGGCGCCGACCGAGCGGACGTCCACGTCGCCGAGCAGCTTGAGCAGCGCCACGGTCTGCCGGTCCACGGCCTCGAGCGCGCGCAGCAGCGGCGTCTTCTGGTCGAGCGAGTCGCCGTGGTACGAGATGAACACCGAGGGCACGCACAGCGTGCGGCCGTTCTCGCTCTCCACCAGGAACATGGGCGAGGACGGGTCCCAGGCGGTGTAGCCGCGCGCCTCGAAGGTGGTGCGCATGCCGCCCGACGGGAAGGACGAGGCGTCCGGTTCGCTCTGGATGAGCTGCGAGCCGACGAAGCGCTCGAGCACCTTGAGCTCGCCCGGCATGGTCACGTTCAGGTCAATGAACGAGTCGTGCTTCTCGGCGGTGAGCCCGGTCATCGGCTGGAACCAGTGGGTGAAGTGCGTGGCCCCGTGCCCGGTCGCCCAGTCGCGCGCCACCGAGGCGATGGCATTGGCGGCCTCCGGCGACAGCGCGGCCCCGGTGCGCAGCGTGGCGAGCAGCGACTGGTAGGCCTCGCGCGGCAGGCGCTCGCGGAGCTTGAGGATGTCGAGCACGTGGCGCGCGAAGTACGAGCTGACCGGCGTGCGGTAACCATCCGCGGTGCGCGGCGGCTCGAAGGTGCGCGGTTGACGTTGGTTGACGGCGAGGCGTGCGGCGCGGCGCGAGGTCATGGGCATGACCTGTCCTCCTGGCTCGGACCGCGACGAACCGCCCTGCCCGTCGCGATCGTTTCGGGTCGTCGGTCCCGCGACGAGCGTACCCGCGCGGAACCGGATGGACGGATAGATTCTACCAGATTATCGGCCGCCCCGCGGACGGGGTTGATCCCGACGACGAAGGCCCCCCGGGAGACCCGGGGGGCCCGTCGTCACCGCGTCCGGCTCAGTGCGCGGGGGCCGCGCCCGCCTGCAGCACGTCCATCCCCTGCTTGAAGACGACGTCGGTGGGGATGTTGGCCGTGGCCAGTCCGTCCAGGTCGGTCTTGAGCTGCGGGTCCATGCTGTCGCTCTTGGGCAGGAAGGCCACCGCGGCGGCGTAGTCGCCGTCGCCCTGGATGCGCAGCACCTTCTCGCAGTAGGCGTTGATCGCCGAGCGCATCTTGTCGGCGTCCACGCGGTAGGTGCCGGTGGCGGCGTCGCGCGAGAACGCGCCGGCGGCCTTGAAGAACTCGAACTGCGCCAGGTTCGCCCGGCCGTGGGCGTCGGCGGCGCCGAAGCGCACCGAGCGGAAGATGCCGGCGAGGAAGGTGACGTAGTTGTCCATGAGGTCGGCGTTGCCCAGCTCCTTCATGTCGTGGAGCTGGGTCACCAGGTACAGCCCGAGCACGTCGGCCTTGCCCTCCTCCATCGAGCCGTACACGTCCTTGAGCGCGTTGCGCACGATACCCTTGCCGTTGATCGTCTGCTTGATGCCCAGCCCGTGCGCGGTCTCGTGGAACATGACGTTGGCGAAGAAGGCGTCGAACTGGATGTGCGAGCGCTGGTCGGCGGCGATGAGCTTGTCGGCGATGGGCACGAGGATCTGGTCGAACTTCGCGCGCATCGCGTTCTTGAGCTGCAGCCGGCGCGAGCCCTTGGCGAGCTGCACCTGCTCGTCGTTGGGCAGGTTGATGGCGATGGTCTTGGCTCCGCCGTTGGCGTCGCCGGCGTAGTAGACCACGTCGTAGGCGCCGAGATCGGAGCTGCTGCCCGGGCTCTCGCGCTTGTACTCGGGCGGCACCGGCAGGCGCTTCTGCAGCTCGGGCAGGAGTGTGGCGTAGTGAGCCAGCCGCTGGCTCCACTCCCTGTCCTTGATCAGCACGAAGCCCTCGTGCGCCGACTTGTAGCCGAACAGCTTGTCCTCGTAGTTCTCGATCGGCCCGATCACGCAGTCCACGCCGTTCGTCTTCATGTCCATCCAGGCCATGTCGCTGGCGCGGTAGTCGTCGGTGAGCAGGGCTTTGGCCCTCAGTTCCAGGTAGTGGCGCAGGCCCGGATCCTCGGCCAGCGCGGCCGCCTCGTGCAGCCGGGCGACGGCGCGCTCGACCTGGGCGGCGAAGGCCACGTGGTAGGGCACCGCCACCAGCCCCTTCTGCGCGTCGCGCCGCACCACCGTGTACTGGCCGCGCAGCGCCAGGCTGTCGGGCGAGGTGGCGACGAACTTCTCGAAGTCCGCGGCGGTCAGGTCGGCGGGATAGAAGCCCGCCCCCGCCGGCTTCTCGCCCACGTTCGGCAGGAAGGGACGGTTGCCGGCCAGACGGTCCCACGGACCGTAGTTGATCTCGGCGAAGCGGCGCAGCGCCGGGTCGGTGATGCCCTTGAGCAGCGCGGCCTTGTCGCCGTAGGCCTCGAGCCAGAAGATCTCGTCCATCGCCTGGCAGGCGTCAATGAGGAGCGGGATCATCTTCCGCTCCTTCTCGCTGAGCTTCGAGAGATCGGCGCTCAGGGTGACGTCGGCGTACTGCGTGGGCGGGGGCGCGGCCGCCGGCTTCGACTTCGGGGCGCACGCGGGCAGGACGAGCGACAGCGCCAGGAGGGCGCCGAGCCAGGACGCGGTTCTCATCGGATCTCCTCTCTGCGGATGGGGTCGGGACGGGCGACCGGTTCAGGGCGCGGGCTGCAGCAGGATCCCTGTCACCCGCACGAACGACATCACCACGGCGAAGGCCGTGAGCGCCAGCAGCGCGACGGCCAGGAGCTGCACCAGGGGCGTCTCGCGCTTCTCGTCCTCGAAGCGCATGAGCGCGGCCGAGCCCCAGCCGCCGGCGAAGCCGCCGAGGTGGGCCCAGTTGTTCACCCCCGACATCACGAAGCCCATCACCAGCATGACGATCGCCCACTGCCAGAGCTGCGCGGTCAGCATCGGGATGCGCCGGCGCCGGCCGAAGACGATCAGCGCCGCGAGCAGGCCGAAGATGCTGCCCGAGGCGCCAATGGTCGGCGCCCCGCTGATCAGGTTCGAGGCGAGGAAGCCCACCGCCCCCGACACCGTGAAGATGATGAAGGAGCGACCCTGGCCGTAGACGTGCGTCACGGCTGGACCGAGCTGCCGCACCCACATCAGGTTGAAGAAGATGTGGAGCAGGCTGCCGTGCAGGTAGATGGCGCTGAAGATCGTCCACCACCAGTGCTCCTGCCAGGCCGGCCCGCCGGTCATGCCGAGTTGGAAGAGCGCGCGGCTGCCCGGCGCGAGGAAGTTGAACAGGCCGCCGAACATGCCGCCGCCGCCCGGCAGCCGCAGGATGGCGCTCGGCTGCAGCAGGAGCGCGAGGGCGTAGAGCACCACGCAGGCGACGACGACGACGCGATCGAGATCGAGGCGGCGGCCGAAGAAGCGCTGGAACCACGGCGTCATGCCGTAGAAGCCGGGACGCCACGCCCCGCAGAAGGGGCAGCGATCCTCGTCCACGCCGATGAGCTTGCCGCAGTCGGGGCAGATCATGGAACCGGGCGACATGGGTGCAGGATAGGACATGCCCGGGGCGGAGGCGAGCGGGACCGGTCCGGACCGTTCCGGACGCGGCAGGGACGACGCCGCGCGCGGTCGGGACCGACGCGACGGGGCGGTGCCGGACGAACCGGCGTGAGGTAGTCAGGTCATTATCCGACAGTCGCGCGACCTGAGAGGCTCAGGGACGCAGAAGAGCGGCCACCCGGCCCTCTGTGTAGAGTGGGGACTGTCGAAGGAACCCATTCATCCAGAGGAGGACCTGATGACCGTCCTGCCGCAGAGTACCCGGGGAGACCCACGGAAAACGCCTTCATCGAGTCGTTCAACGGGCGCCTGCGGGACGAGTGCCTGAACGTGAACCAGTTCACGTCGATCGAGGACGCGCGGGCGAGGATCGAAGCCTGGCGGATCGACTACAACCACCACCGGCCACACGGCTCGCTCGGGCACCGAACACCGGCCGAATTCGTGCGGCAGTTTCACACCACCGGGGCCACCGAAAAGGTCGCCTGCTCTGGCTGAGAACTGTCTGCGAACGGGGCCAACGTCACCAGGTCCGGGAGTCCAGCTTCGAACTGTCTACTGCGCTGAATGTGGAGGGCGACGGTATGCGTGTGGCGGTTGTGGTGCTAGTGGTCGGAGTGTGGGGATGTGCGGCTGGGTTTGGCGGTGGCAGCGCGAGGGGGATGCGGGGTGAGGGGGAGGCCTGTGGGGTGACGCTGGCGATCAATAGTGAGGAGGACATACGACTTGTAGCTCCTGATGGCAGAGTGCTGCGAACCGGGAGTTGTGTGAGTGCGTCGGAGAGAAGGAATGAGTTTGGTGGCGACGTCGACTGCGTGTCCGCGGGCGGTCGGTCGCAGTTGCGTCTGAGCGCAATGGAGGTGGGGACGTGGCGGCTGGAGGTGCATGTCAGACAGGCGGCGGCGCCGCTCTCGGTTCAAGGGGTGGGGGATGATGGGTGTTCTGTGGAAGACGTTGTACGTCATGTTGAGGGGGG
>CAYNPF010000074.1:0-9471 GCA_964398895.1 uncultured bacterium | reverse complement strand
GCCCTCGATCCCGTTGCCCGCACCGAGCGTTGGCGGCTGACGCTGGACAAGCCGAGCATGTGGTTCAGCGCGCCGTCGGTCGCGGACGGAACCGTGTACTTCGTGTGCTTCGACAGCACCCTGCGGGCCGTCAGCGCCGATGCCGGCACGGTGCGCTGGACCTTTGCCGCCGACGGACGCCTCAGCCGCCCGCCGGCCGTCACCCGCGACCGGGTCTACCAGGCCACCGCGGACGGGCACCTCTACGCGCTCGAGGCGCGCAATGGCGCGATCGCGTGGGTGGCGAGGAAGAGCGGGACCGACTACAGCTACCCGATCGTCGCCGGCGAGGTCGTGTTCCTCGGCTGCGGCGATGGCTGCCTCTACGCCTTCGACCGACGGGACGGCCACGAACTGTGGCGTTTCCCGGCCGGGGGAGTGGTGGGCACCCCCGGGTTGTGCGACGACGCGGTCTACGTGACGGCGGGGAACATCCTCTACGCGCTGCGCTAGGTGTGGACTCCAGGCACGTTGTTGACGGTCGGCGGTCCCGAGCCGGCTGATGGGTGGGCGACCGCGGCTTGCGGTCCGTGAATGGCCCGGGCTAGCCTTGCGGCTCCACCCGTGAGGCCGCCATGATCCAGAACCCGGTCATCCTGGTCGAACTCGCGTTGTACCTCCTGGGGATGCTCCTCATCGGGGCGTACTTCGGGAGGCGGAAGCTGACGCAGGCCGAGTACCATCTCGGCGGCAAGCGACTCGCGGGCTGGGCGCTCGCTCTCTCCGAGCGCTCGACCGGCGAGTCGGCGTGGCTGATCCTCGGCCTGACCGGCGCCGCGTTCGCCACCGGGCTCCCCGAACTGTGGGTCGCCTTGGGTTGCGTCGCCGGCATCGTGGTCGCGTGGCTGTTCCTGGCGCGGAAGTTCCGCGCCGAGGCCGACCACTACCGGGTCCTCACCTACATTGACTACTTCGCGACCAGGTTCCCCCGCGAGGGGACCGCCATCCGGCTGCTATCGGCCCTGACCATCGTCGTCTTCTACGTCATCTACGTCTACGCGCAATTCGAGGGCACCGGCAAGGTCCTCAACGAGACGTTTGGACTCGACCCGAAGCTGGGCATCATCGTTTCGGCGGTCATCACCATCCTCTACTCGACCGCCGGCGGCTTCCTGGCCGTCGTCTGGACCGACGTGGTCCAGGCGATCCTCATGATCCTCACCTTCGTCGTGACGCCGGTGATCGCGCTGCTCGCGGTCGCCCACGGCCATGTCTCGATTGGCGCGGCGCTGGCCACCGGCGGCCCGGGCGTGGCCTCGCTCACCGGCGGGGCGACCGGGATCGTCGCGCTGCTGGTCGGTCTCAAGGGCTTCTCGTGGTTCTTCGGCTACCTCGGTGGCCAGCCCCAGCTCTCGACCCGCTGGATGGCGATGCGCAACGACGCCGACGTGAAGCGCGGCGCCTGGATCGCCATCCTCTGGACGCTCTTCGCCTACGTCGGCGCGATCGTGATCGGTCTCGCGGCCCGCGCCCTCTACGGCGCGGGCGCGGTGGCGGACCCCGAGCACATCCTGCCCTTCATGCTGCAGAAGCTCGTGCCGGCCTGGCTGGCGGGGCTGCTGCTGGTCGGCGCCATCGCCGCGATCATGTCCACCGCCTCGTCGCTGCTGCTCATCGT
The DNA here is from genome assembly GCA_964398895.1 of uncultured bacterium. Classification (GTDB taxonomy): domain Bacteria; phylum Eisenbacteria; class RBG-16-71-46; order RBG-16-71-46; family RBG-16-71-46; genus JANXPZ01. The sequence continues at coordinate 7,814 of CAYNPF010000074.1, read as the reverse complement.
CTGCTCGACGGTGACCGAGGACATCGTCCGCAAGACGCTTCACCGCGAGCCGGGCGAGCGGATGCTGGTGCTGGTCTCGCGCGCGACGCTGTTCGTCACCGGGGCGTTCGCACTGGCGCTCGCGCTGCTCTTCCCCCGGCCGGTCTTCAGCGTGGTGAGCTGGGTGTGGGCAGGGATCGGCTGCGCCTTCTCGCCGGCGGCCATCCTCTCGTTCTACTGGAAGCGCTTCAGCGGGGCGGGGGTGGTCGCGTCGCTGGTCGCCGGCTTCGGGACCACGGCGATCTGGATGAACACCGCGGCCGGGGAGCGCCTCGCCGCGGCGCTGTTCGGCGGCGCCGCCGCCGGTGGAGGCGCCACCATCTCGGTGATGCTGGCCTCGTTCGTCGTCGCCTTTGCCGCCGCGATCGTGGCGTCGCTCCTCTTCCCGGCGCGGCGCCCGGAGGGGTCCGCGGCCTAAGCGGGGGAGACCAGCGTCGCTCGTCGGACCGACTTCACGTGGTACATGAAGCAGTCCCGCGCTCCGCTCTCGAGCAATTCGAGTGGTCGCGTCGGGGGCACGCCATCCTCCCCGTCCTACGGGGGCCTCGTACCTCTTCCGGACCGCGGCTCACGAATCGCCCGTCCGCTCCGCTGCCCGGCCGATCCGCGCCAGCGCCTGCGCGAGATCCGCCTTCAGGTCCTCGACGTGCTCCACGCCGACCGAGACGCGGATCAGCCCGTCGTCAATGCCGAGTTCGCGGCGCCGCTCGGGGGGAACCGAGACGTGGGTCATCAGCGCCGGATGCTCGAGCAGCGACTCGACGCCGCCGAGGCTCTCGGCGCAGGCGAACAGCCGCACCGAGCGCAGGAGCGTTCGCGCCGCCTCGAGCCCGCCGGCCAGCCGGAGGTCGAGCATGCCGCCGAAGCCGCGCATCTGCCGGCGCGCCAGCTCGTGCTGCGGATGCGAGGGCAGGCCGGGGTAGGTCACATCGAGCACCTCGGGCCGCCCCGACAACCACTCGGCGAGGGCGAGAGCGTTGGCCTGGTGACGCTCCATGCGCAGCGGCAGGGTCTTGATCCCGCGCAGCACGAGGAAGGCGTCCAGCGGACCGCACACGGCGCCGACCGTGTTCTGCAGGAAGCGCAGGCGCTCTTCGAGTTCCGGGTCGCGGCCGACCACGGCGCCGCCGATCACGTCGGAGTGCCCGTTGAGGTACTTGGTGGTCGAGTGGATCACCAGGTCGGCGCCGAGGGCGAGCGGGTTCTGGAAATAGGGAGTGGCGAAGGTGTTGTCCACCGCCAGCCGCACCCCGCGTGCATGGCAGATCTCCGCGATGGCGGCGATGTCGGCGAGCTTGAGCAGGGGATTGGTCGGCGTCTCGATCCAGCACAGGCGCGTCTCGGGGCGGATCGCCGCGGCGATCGCCGCCGGGTCGCGCGCGTCCACGAAGGTGCAGGCGAGGCCATGCCGGCGGAACACCTGCTCCAGCAGCCGGTAGGTGCCGCCGTAGAGATCGTCGCCCGCCACCACGTGGTCGCCCTGGTCGAGCAGGTGCAGCACGGTGGCCGTGGCGGCGCAGCCGGAGGCGAAGGCCAGCGCGAAGCTGCCACCCTCGAGCTCGGCCAGGCAACGCTCGAGTGCCGCGCGCGTCGGGTTGGCCGTGCGCGAGTAGATGAAGCCGCGGTGCTCGCCGGGCCCCGCCTGCGCGTAGGTGGAGGTGAGGAACACCGGCGGCATGACGGCGCCCGTCACCGGCTCGGGCGACTGGCCGCCGTGGATCACGAGGGTCTCGAAACGCGTCGTGGGGTTCACCGATCGTCTCCTTGTGGGTTGATCCGGTCGCGGGAGGATCGTGGCGCGCGGGACGGGTGCCGGCGAGGTCTTCCCGACGAAGACACCGCCGCGGCGGACGAACGTGCGCCGTGGCGCCGCCGTGGCGGGCCGGGTGGCCTGCCTCGACGTGGGAACCCGTGAAGGGACCGAGGGTTGGTGGGCGGTGAGCGGGGGGCGGGGGGCGGGGCAGTCGCGCGGGCAGGGAAGGCCCGCCCGGGGGCGTGGAACGCTCGTGAGCAACGTCCGAATATGGGGATTGGCTCTTGCATGCAATCGCAGTACCATAGGCGCAAGACATTCCCCATGGATGAACGCGTTCGGATGTGAACGGAGGGACTCGTCATGAAGCCCGCAGCGCTGGTCGGTGGCCCCCTGGCTGTGCTGGTCCTTGCTCTCACTCTCTGCCTGGCGCCGGCTCGGCCCGCCCAGGCCGCGTGGTCCGAGGAGGGCGTGGTCGTCGCCTGCCCGCAGCACGCGTCGAGCTACAGCCCGGCGACGATGCTGCACGATGCCAGCGGCGCCTACTTCGCGTACCTCCCGTACTATTTCGGCGATGGCATCCTCCACCTCGACGACGCGCAGACCAGGGCCTGGTTCAAGGACGCGACGCTGTATCACGCTCCTCCCGCGTGGGCCATGGGCAACGCCGTGGCGCTCGACGGCAATGGCGGCCTGGTCGTACTGGAGGACAACACCCTGAGGCTCCGGCACCTGTCGGCGAGCGGGACGCAGGACTGGGGGGACCCCGCGAACGGGCTGACGCTGGCGACGGGGCCGTCCGCGGGCGTGGACCTGGTGGCCGACGGCAACGGTGGGGTGTGGGCGGCGTGGATGGCGGGTGGCGGCTCGCGCCTGCAGCACCTGCTGGCGGATGGCACGGTGGCGCCGGGCTGGGGGCCGCGCGGACGGCTGGTCGCGAACACCATGTACCCGACGCTGGCGAGTGACGGTTCGGGCGGCGTGCTGCTCTTCTTCACCTCGACGTTGGACATGCACGTGCGCGTGACGCGCGTGCTGGCGGACACCACCATCGCTGCGGGCTGGACGGAGGCGGGGCTCGACCTCGGCGTTCTCGGGGCCTACGACCTGCACCCGCGCCTGTTGCCGTCGGGCGAGGGCGGCTGGATCGCCCTCTGGCAGGGCGACGCGCTGGCGAACTCGCTGCGCGCGCGCCGCATCCTGTCGGGTGGCACGCTCGATCCGACGTGGTCGGGTGGCGGCCCGGTGAGCCTGATGACGTACGTGGACACGTACACGGGCGGCACGCGAGGAGTGCCCCTTACCTTCGCCGACGGGGCCGGTGGCTTCCACCATGTCTGGGCGGATTCGGCGACCAAGGCGCCGCGCTGGGTGCACGTGACCGCCGGCGGTGCCTTCGCGGCCGGCTTCAGCCGGAGCGGCATCCTCGCGCTGCGCAGCAATGACGCGATCGGCAGCAGCGGCAACTTCATGGCCACGGCCTCGGACAACGGTGGCATCGTGCTCGCGTGGGACGACACCGGCGCCGGCCGCACGCCGGCCGTGCGCCTGCGCTGGTACCTGCCCGACGGCAGTGCCGATCCCGCCGCGCCCGACACGGCTCGCGTCATCCCGGGTACCAACGCTGATTCGCACATCTGGGGCCTCGACACGGGTGCCGCCGGGAGCGCCTTCACGCTCTGGTCGAACGCGGGACCCGAGCAGTACGAGAAGATCTTCTACATGGGCGAGATGATGCGCGCCCTCGATGCGGCCGATGTGCCGGTGCCGGCGCGCGTGACGACGCTCGCGCTGGCGGCGCCGCGGCCGACGCCGACGCGCGGTGCCTTCGACGTCCGCTGCACGCTGCCGGGCCAGGCGGCGGCGACGCTGTCGCTCTACGACGTGAGCGGGCGGCGGCTGCGCGACGTGACGCTGCAGGGCGCGGGCGAGCACGTCGCCCACCTCGACGCCGCGGGTGAGTTGGCGCCGGGCGTGTACTTGCTGCGGCTGACGCAGGGACACGAGTCGCGCACGGCCCGCGCGGTCATCGTCCGCTAGTCGGAGTCGTTCACGAGTCGGGGCGGCCGACAACGGCCGCCCCCGCTGCGGGAGCCACGGTTGTTGCGAGGCGGGCGAACGGTGGCGGTGGGGGAAGGGAGGCGGCCCGGCATTCCATCAACGGAAGGACGAGTTCGAGGTCGTCAATGACGATCGAACGGCGCCGCGGCGGATGGCCGTGCCGCCTGCTGGCAGTCGCGCTGCTGACCTCGTGCGTGGTCGGCCGGGCGTGGTGCGCCGAGTCGGACCCCTGGCTGGTTGCCGACTCGCTGGTGGAGCGCGTGGCCCCATCGGCCTTCCCGGAGTTGCCTGCGCGCGTTCGGCACGAGCTGGAACGGGGTGGCTATCGAATACCACAGACCTTCGAGGGCCGACGCGGGAACGTGATCCGGGGACGCTTCGAGCGCGCGGGGCAGACGGACTGGGCGGTGCTGGCGTCTCGCCAGGGTGTATCGGTGATCCTCGTCTTCTGGGGTGGGGCGACCACGCGCGTGGACTCTCTCGCGGCCGGACCGGATCGCTGCTGGCTGCAGGGGGTGGGGGCGGGCAGGATCGGGTTCTCCCGGTGCATCACGACCGCCGGACCGGCGGCCATGAGGGCGTACTCCAGGGAGGGCGGACGTGCGCGGTGGCCTTTCGCCGTGGACCACGATGGGATCGAGGACGCGTTCGTGGAGAAGGCCTCCGTCGTCTACTTTCGACATGCGGGCAAGTGGAAGGAACTGCCCGGAGCAGACTAAGATGGAGTGGTCCCGGCCTAGGGTCGGCTCAAGTCGGCGTATCGTTGGTCGGTAAGGAGGTCTTCCGTGCGGATCCCGACCGGTCCTTCCTGGTTCCCGTGGCTTGTTCTGGCCGTCGCTCTCGTCCCCGGCATGGCCGCAGCCGTCGAACTGGCTCCTGGCGACATCGTGCTGTTCTCCGTGAGTTCGTCGAGCGGGATCTATCGCCTCGACCCGGTAACGCTGGTCCCGACCTACGTCACCGACGGCCTGGGCTTCGGGAGCGGGACGCACCACCTGATGGTGGATCGCCGCGGGCGGCTGTTCGTGACCGACGAGGCCCGGGGCATCGTCGAGGTGTCGCCGGCCACGGGGGAGCGGAGCGTATTTGCCTCCGTGGAGAGCCTTGGCGGTCCGCCGCGCGGCATTGGTCGGGAGACGGACGGGGACATCCTGGTGACGCTGCAGTCCGCACCTCCGCGCCTGGTGCGTATCGGTGCAGACGGCGGGACGCCGACGGTCGTCAGCGAGGGCGGCCTGCTGGTCGCGCCGACCGGGATCGCCGTGGCACCCGACGGGACGATCCTGGTGGCGGACCAGAATGCGACTATCAACCCGACGACACAGCAGCCGAGCGTGGGCGCGCTCGTGCGCGTGGAGCCGGGCACCGGGGCACAGAGCCTGGTGGCCGCCGACCCGCTCTTCTACTTCCCCCAGGAGCTCGTCTGCGCCGGTGGGGACTCGGTGTGGATCGTCAACCGCGGTCGCGGGCTGCGGAGCGTCGGCGGCGACCTCACCATCACGCGTCTGTCCAACGGTGTGACCACCGCGTCGCCGGTATACGCGCCCAACTCCCAGAGTGTGGCGCTGCTCGCGAACGGGCGCGTGGTGTACTCGGGCTGCACGCCGGTTCACGGGGATTGCGCCTACGAGTTCGTCGCCACGTACGGCGGTGAGGCGGGGCTGAGCGGCTACATGGGCGCGCTGGCCACCGTTCGCGAGCGGGAGGCCCCGCGGGCGCTGCGGCTCGATCCCGCGGTACCGAATCCGTTCGTTTCCGGCACGGCGCTCCGCTTCAGCCTCGCGCGGAGCGGCCCGGTGCAGCTCGCCGTCTACTCCGTGGACGGTCGGCACGTGCGGACACTCGCGAGCGGGACCCTGCCGGCCGGCGATCATAGTGTGACCTGGGACGGCACCGACGGCGGCGGGCGAGCGATGCGCGCCGGCGTGTACTTCGCGCGCCTGGTGAGCGCCGAGGGACGCTTCGCGCGCACGCTGGTGCTGATCCGCTAGATCCGCGGGCCGCCCGCAGTCTCATGCGCCCCGGTGGGGACGAATCGTTACGCCCCCGCAGCACGAACTCGCGCGCCCGGGATGTCGCGCGTCCGCTTCGACCTCGTGTTCGTCTCTGCCGCCGACCGGGAGTCGGGCCGGAGCCGTCCGGCCGCTACGCGAGCGTTACCTCGAACACGCACCGCTTGCCGCCGCTCAGGAGGGACTCCTTGAGGCGCGCGTGGACCGGCCGGCCGAAGATCGTCTCGAAGGCCTCCTTCTGGTACCCGAGCGAGCAGTCGCACCAGAGGGCCGGCGTCCGCTTGCGGTCCACCAGGGGGCAGCCGCATTCGCCCTCGGGCTCCGCGACGGTGATGACGCCCTTCTTCCGATCCCAGGTGAATTCGGTGCCCCACTTCTTCTTCGCCTCCGCGAAGTAGCCCTCCGGGTCGTTCTTGAAGCGGACGTGGAGCTGGTTGAGCTTCGCGCACTCGCGCCCGGTCTGCTCGAGGATCTCGGCGCAGGTCGCGGCCGGCGCGTCCTTGCCCATGAACCCGATCACCTTGGCCAACTGATACCGGGCGAAGGCCAGCCGCTGATCCTCGGCCGGGGCGTCGGCCGCCCGCGCCGGAGCCGGGGCGCCGATGAGGTTCAAGGCACAGCCACACACGCCGAGCCCGCAGACGCTCTTCAGGAACTCCTTGCGATCCATGTGTCCTCCGGTCCTGGCCGTCTTGCGGCGTCGCCGAGCGCTCGTGCCGTCGGGGCGCCGCGCGCGGTCGGCGGCGGGCGCCCACCGAGTGGCGCGTGTCCGCGGTTCGCGCCGTGATTCCCGCTCGACGGGCTTGGGCGCGGCCGGCCGCTCCTCACCCGGAAGTCTAGGGCGCCCGCGGCACCAGCACGGCGGGAACGTGCCCAACGCGGGACGATGCGGGACGAATCGGGCATCCATGGAGTCCGACGCCGAATCCCCCGGGAACCTCAGCGTCCGCGCGAGTTCCCACGGGCCAACTGCCCGCAGGCACCCTGCACGTCGCGCCCGCGGCTCTTGCGGACGGTGACGAAGCAGCCGCGCGCCTTCAGCCTCGCGGCGAAGGCCGCGATGCGATCCTCGTCGGGGGCGCGGAAGGCCGACGCCGCGTGCTCGTTCATGCGGATGAGGTTGAGGTTGTGGCGCTCGCGCAAGTGCCCCAGCCAGTCGGCCAGGCGGTCGGCGTCGTCGAGCGTGTCGTTGATGCCCGCCATCAGCACGTACTCGAAGAGCAGGTGCTCGCGGGCGCCGAGCGGCCAGGCGTCGAGCGAGCGGCGCAGGTGGGCCAGGTCCCAGGCGCGGTTGACCGGCATCAGCGCACTGCGGGTCGCGTCGGTGGTGGCATTGAGGGAGAGGGCCAGCCAGGGCCGCGGGGAGAGTCGCGCGAGTCGCTCGATCCCGTTGGCCAGGCCGCAGGTGGACACCGTGACCCGCCGCATGCCGATGTTGAGGCCCTGCGGATGGTGGAAGACGCGGATGGCCCGGTGCACGTGCTCCAGGTTGTGCAGCGGCTCGCCCATGCCCATGAAGAGCAGGGCGACCTGGTGCGTGCCCCGGGACCCCAGCGCCCGCAGCAGGACCAGCACCTGGCCGACGATCTCGCCCGCCGTCAGGTTGCGGCGGATGCCCGCGGCGCCGGTGGCGCAGAAGGTGCAGCCCATGGCGCAGCCCACCTGGCTGCTGAGGCAGAGGGTGAGCCGCGGGTCGTGGAACTCGCGGGGGAGGTGCACGGCTTCGATGCGCTCGCCGTCGGCGAGGCCCAGCACCAGCTTCGTGCTGCCGTCCTCGGAATCGTGGCTCTCGAGGATCTCGGGCAGGGTCGTGTCCAGGCTCCGCGCCATCCACTCGCGGATCGCGCGGCCCAGTCGGGGGCGCCCGTCCACCCAGGCCCAGGGGTGCTGGCACTGGAGGAAGACGTGCTCGGCGCGCCCCGGTGCGCCCAGGGCGGCGAAGTCCTCGG
>CAYNPF010000073.1:0-9487 GCA_964398895.1 uncultured bacterium | reverse complement strand
CGAGGGCGGGCACGACCAGGGCGTGGCGCAGTGGACCTTCGATCACGCCCAGCCCGCCGGGGCGGGCACGCCGACGCTGCCGGCGGCGCGGGCGCTCTACCTGCCGCTGCTCGGGGCCCGCGAGACGGTGGGCGTGCTCGGCCTGGCGCCGGGCGACCCGGCGCGCGTGCTGTCGCGCGAGCGCTTCCGCCTGGCGGAGACGTTCGCCTCGCAGGTGGCGCTCAGCCTCGAGCGGGCGCAGCTCGCCGAGCAGGCGGAGCGGGCCCACGTGCTGATCGAGTCGGAGCGCACGCGCAGCCTGCTGCTGAGCAGCGTCTCGCACGACCTGCGCACGCCGCTGTCGGTCATCACCGGGGCGACCAGCAGCCTGCTCGCCGACGGCGCGGCGCTGCCGGCGCCGGTGGGCCGCGAACTGGTCGAGACCATCGCCGACGAGGCGCAGCGGCTGAACCGCCTGGTCGGCAACCTGCTCGACATGACGCGGCTCGAGTCGGGGGCGATGCCGGTGCGGCCGGAGTGGCACTCGCTCGAGGAGATCGTCGGCTCGGCGCTGGGGCGGCTCGAGTCGCGCCTGCCGGGGCGGCCGGTCGAGGTGAAGCTGCCGCCGGGCCTGCCGCTGGTCCGGCTCGACGACGTGCTGGTGGAGCAGGTGCTCTTCAACCTGATCGAGAACGCCCTCAAGTACACTCCGCCGGCGAGCCCGATCGAGATCGGCGCGACCCTGGGCGACGGGCGGCTGGTCCTCGAGGTCGCCGACCGCGGCCCGGGGCTGCCGCCGGGGCAGGAGGAGAGCGTGTTCGAGAAGTTCTATCGCGGACGGCGCGAGGGCGATCCGAGCGGGGTCGGCCTGGGGTTGAGCATCTGCCGCGGCATCGTCGAGGCCCACGGCGGCACGATCGCGGCCGCCAACCGGGCGGGCGGCGGCGCGGTGTTCCGCGTCGTACTGCCGCAGACCGAGCCGCCGCCGGTCGTCCTGCCCGAGGACGACGCCGGGGCGGGGGAGGACGCATGAGCGGGGAGACGACGCCGGCCGTGGCGCCGCCGCTGGTGCTGGTGGTCGAGGACGAGCGGACGATGGTGCGCCTGCTGCAGACGGCCCTCACCGGCCACGGCTACCGGGTGGTGGAGGCGACCAGCGGCGAGGAGGCGCTGCGCCAGGCCGCCACGCGGGCGCCGGACCTCGTGGTGCTGGACCTCGGCCTGCCCGACCTCGACGGCCTGGAGGTGACGCGGCGGCTGCGCGAGTGGTCGGCGGCGCCGATCATCGTGGTCTCGGCGCGCGGCCAGGAGGACGACAAGATCCGGGCGCTGGACGCCGGGGCCGACGACTACGTGACCAAGCCGTTCTCGGTCGGCGAGCTGCTCGCCCGCATGCGGGTGGCCCTGCGCCACGCCGCGCGGGCGGCCGAGGACGCGGGGGAGACCACCTTCAGCGTCGGCGGGCTGCGCCTGGACCGGCTGCACCGGCAGGTCCTCGTGGACGAGGCCGAGGTGCGGCTGACGCCGATCGAGTACCGGCTGCTCTCGGTCCTGGCCCGCCACGCCGGCCGGGTGCTGACCCACGAGCAGCTCTTGCGGCAGGTCTGGGGGCCCGGCTACACGCAGCAGCGCCACTACCTGCGCGTCTACATGGCCCAGTTGCGCCACAAGCTCGAGCGCGACCCCTCGCGCCCCCGCTACTTGCAGACCGAGCCGGGGGTCGGCTACCGGCTGCGGGAATCCTGAGCGGACCCAGCCGCGGGTAGCGCCGGCCCGGCCGGCGCGGTAGGATGCCGCAGACCAGCATCCGACGCGGCCGCCGGGCACCCCGCGTGTCCCGCGCCGCGCGCAGACGAACACGAGCGCCGCCGTCGCCGGACCCCGCGACCGCGACCGCCCGGCGACCGCCGATCCCATCGGTCGGGCCGGGCGGGCGCCGAGCGGGACCCTCGCGCCGGGGCCTGCGAGATCACAGGGAGGGAACATGAGCGATCTGACCTACGGACGGGACCGGCTTGGCGACCTGGACGCCTCGACCCGCCTGGAGTGGCTGGTGACCAACGGCATCGGTGGCTACGCCTCGGGCACGGCGAGCGGCGTGCTGACGCGGCGCTACCACGGGCTGCTCGTCGCCTCGCTCAAGCCCCCGGTCGCGCGCACGCTGCTGCTGGCCAAGCTGGCCGAGAGCGTGGAGCTGGACGGTCAGTGGGTGGACCTGGACGCCAACCGCTGGGCCGACGGCTCGGTGGCGCCGGCCGGCCACATGCACCTGGAGTCGTTCCGGCTCGACGAGACCGTGCCGGTGTGGACCTGGGCGATCGGGGCGACGCGCCTCGAGAAGCGCGTGTGGATGGAGCAGGGCGAGAACACGACCTTCATCGAGTACCGGCTGGCCGCGGCCGCGGCGCCGGTGCGCCTGCGGTTGCGCGCCCTGGTGAACCACCGCGACGCGCACGAGACCACCGCGCAGGGCGCGTGGACGGCGCTGGTCGAGCCCGGCGCGGGCGGCGTCTGCGTCGAGGCCTGGGACGGGGCGACCCCGCTGTGGCTGTTCGCCCCGGGCGCCGAGGTCCGCCCGATGCACGAGTGGTACCGCCGCTTCCACCTCGCCGAGGAGCAGGACCGCGGCCTCGACTGCGTCGAGGATCACCTCTGCGCGGCCGAGTTCCTGGCCACGCTCGCCCCGGGCGAGGCGCTCGTCGTCACCGCCAGCACGCGCAAGAGCGCCGGCCGCGACGCCGGCACGCCGCTGGCGCGGGCCTTCGCGCTGCAGCGCCGCCGCGCGCACGAGAAGGGCCTGCTCGACGCGTGGCGCAAGGGTCAGCCGCGGGCCTCGCGACTCGCGCCGGAGTGGGTGCGGCGGCTGGTGCTGGCGGCCGACCAGTTCATGGTCGAGCGCGCCATCCCCGGCGAGCCGCAGGGCCGCAGCATCATCGCCGGCTACCCGTGGTTCAGCGACTGGGGCCGCGACACCATGATCGCGCTGCCGGGCCTGACCGTCGCCACCGGGCGCCCGGAGCTGGCGCGCACCATCCTCACCACCTTCGCCCGCTTCGTGGACCAGGGCATGCTGCCCAACTTCTTCCCCGACCAGGGCGAGCCGCCCACCTACAACACCGTGGACGCGGCGCTGTGGTTCTTCCAGGCGGTGCGCGAGTACGTCACCGCCACGCAGGACCTCAAGTTCCTGGCCGAGGTCTACCCGACGCTCGAGGACATCGGCGCCTGGTACGAGCGCGGCACGCGCTACGGCATCCACATGGATCCGGCCGACAGCCTGATCACCACCACCGCCGACGACGTGCAGCTCACCTGGATGGACGCCAAGGTGGACGACTGGGTGGTCACGCCGCGGCAGGGCAAGCCGGTCGAGGTGAACGCCCTCTGGTACAACGCCTGCGCGGCCATGGCCTGGTTCGCCGGGCGGCTCAAGCGTCCGGCCGACGCGCACGAGCGGCGCATGTGCGAGATCGAGATGTCGTTCCAGCGCTTCTGGAACTCCGAGACGCGCTGCCTGTTCGACGTGCTCGACGGGCCCGACGGCAACGACCCGACGATCCGGCCCAACCAGCTCCTCGCCGTCTCGCTGCCGGCTAGCCCGCTGTCGGCCGAGCAGCAGCGCGCGGTGCTCGAGACCTGCGGCCGCTGGCTCGTCACCTCGCACGGGTTGCGCAGCCTGGCGCCCTGCGACTCGCGCTACCGCGGCGTGTTCCGCGGTGACCGCCGCACGCGCGACGGCGCCTACCACCAGGGCACGGTGTGGACCTGGCTGCTGCCGCACTACGCGCTGGCGCACGCCCGCGTGCACGGGCGGCGCGAGGAGGCGATGGCCTTCCTCGAGCCGCTGGGCCAGTTGATCGGCGAGTGCGGGGTCGGCTCGCTGCCCGAGGTCGCCGACGGCGAGGCGCCCTTCACCCCGCGCGGCTGCATCGCGCAGGCGTGGTCGGTGGGCGAGGCGCTGCGCGCCTGGCATGCGCTGGCCGCGCCGACGACGGGGCCGGCGAAAGCGGCCCGCGCCACCACGCGCACGAAGGCGCGCGCGCGGACGACGGCGCGCGGCCGCACCGCGACGCGCAGTCGGTAGCGGAAGCGAATCGAAGTCACGACGGGCCGGTCGGGCCGTGCGGCGGCGAGGCCGCCGCGGCCCGCACCGGCTCGTGTCGTGCGGGGATGGCCGTGCCGGCGGTCCGGCCACGACCGGAAGGAGGGGGGATGAGCGGATCCAGCGGAGTCCCGACGCGTCGCTCGCCGGGTGTGGCGTTCCTCGCCGTCGTCAACTGGGTGGCGCTGGCGGTCACCCTGCTCTTCTGGGGGATGGTGCTGGCCGCGCGCGTGGTGCCGCCGCCCACCACCCTGACGGTCGCGGCGGAGCGGGCCAACGCCGCGGTGACCTACGGCTTCCTGATCGGCGACCTGCTCTACTCGGCCCCGCTGTTGCTCCTGGCGGCGCTCGGTCTGTGGCGGAGGCGGAGCTGGGGCTGGCTGGCGGCGCAGATGGCCAGTGCGCTGTGGATCTACTCGATGACGATCGTCCTGCTGCGCGACGCCTGCACCACGATGTCGCCGGGCGGACTGCTCTTCATCCCGTTCGTGCTGGTGGCCGTCTGGGCGGTTCCCTACCTGTGGGCGCGCCGCCGGGAGTTCGGCATCGCCGGGTGAGGCCGCGGTGCGCTTCCGGGTTGGTCGGTCGGGGACCTCGGTGTAGGCTGCGCCGGTTCGTTTCCGGCGAGCGATCGGTGGAGGTCGGCGGATGAGCGTGTGGCAGCGGTTGCGGACGCTGGTGGGACGGATGCGGGAGCAGGGCCCGCGGCCGGCGCTGCAACTGGCGGTGCACCGCGCCTACTCGGCGTGGTGCGAGCGCCGGCTCGGCGTGGACACGGCGGCCTTCGAGCCCACCCTCGCCGACGAGGGCCTGCTCGACACCGACTTCCACGGCTACAGCGCCTCGAGCTGCCTCGACCTGGACCGCGTGCTGGCCCGCGTCACCCCGCGGCCGCAGGACGAGGTGCTCATTGACTTCGGCTCCGGGCTCGGGCGCGTGGTGCTGATGGCGGCGCGGCGTCCGTTCCGGCGCGTGATCGGGGTGGAGATCTCGCCCCGGCAGGTGGAGCAGGCGCGCCGCAACCTCGAGCGGGCACGGCCGCGCCTGGCCTGCCGCGACGTCGAGCTGATCTGCGCCAACGCCGCCGAGTACGTGATGCCGGACGACGTCACCGTGGTCTACCTCTTCAATCCCTTCGGCGGCGAGGTGCTGCGCGGGGTGATCCGCGGCATCCGGCGCTCGCTGGCGGCGCGGCCGCGGCGGGTGCGGATCGTGGTGGCGACGGCGCGCCGCTTCGACGAGGAGGTGGCGGGGCAGGACTGGATCGTGCGCCGCGGGGTGCTGCACGGCCTGCGCGAGCACGTGATCTACGAGACCACCGGCGTCACCGCCTGAGCGCCGCCGCTCAGTGGGTCGAGGCCACCTCGACGCCGCGCTCCCGCAGCAGGTCGCGGATCTTCGTCTTCACCAGGTCAATGGCGACCTTGTTGTGCCCGCCCTCGGGGATGATGACGTCGGCCCAGCGCTTCGACGGCTCGACGAACTGCATGTGCATGGGCCGCACGCTCTCCTCGTACTGCCGGATGATGCTGTCCACCGAGCGGCCGCGCTCGACCAGGTCGCGACGCAGGCGGCGGATGAAGCGCACGTCGGCGTCGGCGTCAATGAACAGCTTGATGTCCATGAGGGAGCGCAGCTCGGCGTCGGTGTAGATGAGGATGCCCTCGAGCACGATGATCAGCCGCTCGCCGATGTGGCGGGTCTCGGTCAGGCGGCGGTGCTCGGTGTAGTCGTAGATCGGCTGCTCGATCGGTTCGCCCGACAGCAGCTCGCGCACGTGGCGGCGGAGCAGCTCGTTGTCGAAGGCGTCGGGGTGATCGAAGTTGCGCGCCTCGCGGTCGCGCAGGGGGATGTCCTCGAGGTCCTTGTAGTAGGAGTCCTGGTCGATGATGACGACCCGGTCCGACCCCAGGTCGCGCACGATGTTCCGCGCCACCAGGGTCTTGCCGGACCCCGAACCGCCGGCGATCCCGATGAGGATGCGTCGAGCCATCGGGACCGCAAACTACCATCGGCCTCGCGCGAGGGTCAACGAGCCGCGCCCTTGCCCGTTCCCGTCGGCACCACCAGCAGCGTCGCGCGCAGGCGCTGCGCGACCAGCCACTCGTTCCACAGGCCGGGATTGATGGCGTTCTCGTCCCCGAAACGGCGGCGGTACTCGCTCCAGAACGCCTCGTCCCCCCACAGCCGTCGCGAGGCGCTGGTGGCGCAGAGGAGGTTGAGCGCGGCCGGGTCCCGGCGCATGGTCTCGAGCAGCCGCGGCGGCAGCGACCCGCCGAGCAGCCAGAGCACGTTGTCGCGGTAGGTGGTGAAGACCTCGGGCTCGACCGTCATGGCGATGACGTCGAGCAGCGTCGAGCTGACCCGATCCGAGACGGCGCGCGGGTTGGCCTCGTCGCCGGGCAGCAGCTTGGGGAAGAAGCGCACGACGTCGGGGTCGTCGAGCAGGGAGTACTGGAAGCGCGAGCCCAGCGGCGGCTCCGGCGCGCCCCACTGCGCCTTGACCTGGGAGCCCAGCACCAGCAGGGACATGTAGAACTGCGGTTGCAGCGTGTCCTCCATCACGGGGGAGAACAGGCCCACCAGCGCCACCGGCGCCTTGATGTCCGGGCGCTCCACCATCACCTCGCCCGGCTTCAGGTTCGAGGGCGGCAGCTCGGGCAGCGGCTCGCCGCCCGGCAGGCCGCCGAACTGCTCGGCGACGACGCGGTAGACGTCGAGGCGGCTGAAGTCGCCGACCAGGACGAGCACGCCGTTGGCGGGCACGTAGATGCGGGCCAGGGCCGCCTGCACGCTCCGCGGGGTCTCGCGGGCGAGCTTCCTCGCCTCGGCCACGCGGGTGAGTTCCTCGGGTCCGACGCCGAGGGCGTGCTCGCGCAACTGCCAGTACAGCTCGGCTTCGCCGACGCCGCGGCTCTGCTGATCGAGAACGGCGCGCACGGTGGCCAGCGAGCGGCGCAGGTTCTCCGGGGTCACCTGCACGCCCCTCATGCGGCCGGCGATCTGGTGCAGCATGCCGGCGACCTGCGCGGGCGCGGCGGTCTCGGTGAACAGGGTCTGGCGCCGGTTCACCCGCAGTCCCCAGCCGAGCGGGCGCAGGCTCTCCATCTCGTCGCGCGTGCGCTCCGGCGTGTCGCCGGCCGGGGCGGTGAAGGCGACCTCGGCCAGCAGCGTGGCCCAGCCCAGCTCGTCGCGCGGATCGGCGTCCTGCCCGAAGCGGTAACCCCAGGTCACCGACACGGCGCTGGCCCGCGGCACGTGGCGGGCGACGACGCGCAGCCCGTTGGGCAGCGTCCACTGGTCCATCATCGTCGAGTCCGAGAGCATGATCGGCGCGGCGGGGCAGACCCGGGCAAGGGCGACCAGGCACAGCGTCAGGGCGATGCGACGGAGGATGCGGCTCACGGGGACTCCTCGACGGCACGGGTGGCCGGGCGCGGCCGGGACACGGGCCCCGGTGGTGGGTACGGGAAGCGAACGCGAGCCCCCATTCTACGGGCTTCGGCCGTCCGGCGCATCCGACCGCCGCGGCGCGCGCTTGACCCTCCCCGACGGCCTCCCTAGACTCGCGCTCCCATGCACGAGCCCGACGAGTCCGAAGTCCGCCGGTTGGTCCGCGAGGCGGTGGACCGTGCGCTCGGGTCCGCGTCCGCCCCGGAGTCCCGGTTCGCCCCGGCGCCCGCGCGTCCGACCGCGCCGGCGCGCCGCGTGGCGATCGGCTCGGATCACGGGGGCTTCGAGCTCAAGGAGATCCTGCGCCAGTATGTCGCCGACGAGCTGGGCTGGGAGGTGCGGGACTGCGGGACGCATTCCACCGAGGCGGTGGACTACCCGGACTTCGCCGCGGCGGTGGCGCGCGAGGTCGCGGCCGGGCGCTGTACCCTGGGCATCGTGGTGGACGCCGCGGGCATCGGCTCGGCGATGGCGGCCAACAAGGTGGCGGGCGTGCGCTGCGCCAACTGCCACGACGACCGCACCGTGATCAACAGCCGCGAACACAACGACGCCAACGTGCTCTCGCTCGGCGCGCGCGTGGTGAACCGCGGGCTCGCCCAGCGCCTGGTGCGCCTGTTCCTGAGCACTCCGTTTGCCGGCGGCCGACACGAGCGCCGGGTGCAGAAGATCACGGCGCTCGAACGCGGCTCCGGCCGCTAGCGCCCGCTCGACCCGAACCACCCCGAGGCCCATGCGAATCACGCAGCGAATCATCCGCCGGCTGCCCAAGACCGACCTGCACTGCCATCTGGACGGCTGTCTGCGTCCGCGCACCGTTCTCGAGCTGGCCCGGGCGCAGGGGGTGAAGCTGCCCACGCAGGAGCTGGCGAAGCTGACGCGGCTGCTCACGGCGGGCAAGCACACGCGGAGCCTCGGCGACTACCTGGGCATCTTCGACATCACGCTGAGCGTGATGCAGGAGAAGGAGGCGCTCTACCGGGTGGCCTACGAGCTGGCCGAGGACGCGGCCGCCGAGAACGTCTGCCACCTGGAGGTGCGCTACTCGCCGATCCTGCACCGCAAGCGCAAGCTGGCGTTCGAGGAGATCGTCGAGACGGTGGTGGCGGGGCTGCGCGAGGCGGGCAGCAAGTACGGGATGACGACGGGCGTGATCATCTGCGGGATCCGCTCGATGGACCCGCGCTTCTCGCTGGCGCTGGCGGAGCTGGCGGTGGCCTACAAGGGCCGCGGCGTGCTGGCGTTCGACCTGGCGGGACAGGAGAAGGACTACCCGGCGAAGGCGCACCGGGCGGCGTTCGAGCTGATCCTGAAGAACAACATCAACTCGACGGTGCACGCGGGCGAGGCGTTCGGCCCGGCCTCGATCAGCCAGGCGCTGCACTACTGCGGCGCGCACCGCATCGGGCACGGGACGCAGTTGCGCGAGGACAGCGATCTGCTCCAGTACGTGAACGACCACCGGATCCCGCTGGAGATGTGCCTGTCGTCGAACCTGCAGACGGGGGCGGTGCGGAACCTGCGCGAGCACCCGCTGGGCTCGTACTTCCGCCAGGGGTTGCGGGTGACGGTGAACACGGACAGCCGGCTGGTGTCGGACACCACGGTGACCGACGAGATCCTGCTGGCGGCGCGGGCGTTCCGCCTGAGCCCGTACGAGATCAAGCGGCTCATCATCAACGGTTTAAAGAGCTCGTTCCTGCCGTACGCGATCAAGGCGCGCCGGTTGCGCGAGGTGAACCTGGAGATCGACCGGGTCTTCATGGAGGAGTTCCCGGACGACTACGATCGCCGGTTGACGAGCTACTGATTCGCCGCCCCGCGGGGCCGGCAAGAAGCGACGACCGGGCACGAACCTGTACGCTCGGTCGTCGCTTCGTGTCTGCGACCCGCTCCCTCTAGCCCGGGCTATTCATGAACCGCAAGCCGAGGATGTGGGATGGCCGCAGAGGA
>CAYNPF010000072.1:0-9497 GCA_964398895.1 uncultured bacterium | reverse complement strand
AATATCATCGGAGAACGGGGACGGGTCGAGGAACTTCTTCGAATCTTTGATGGCGTCATGACGTTGCGCCTTGCAGGAAAGGATACGGTGGCCCTCATGGAGGCCACCCACCGTCAGCCGTACCGTACCACCATCAGCGACGTGGCGGCCAGTGTCTCGGCGCCCATGGTGGAGGCGCTGCTGGCGCGAGCCGGCGTGCTCCCGCCCGCGCGCTGGCAGGGGCCGCTCGGGCATGCGTAGCCTCCTGCTCCTGCTGATTCGTTTCCACCAGGTGGTGTTCGCGCCGGCATTCCGTGGTTCGTGCCGGCACACGCCCTCGTGCTCCGAGTACGCACGGGAGGCCGTACTCCGTCACGGCGCGGCGCGGGGCTCCTGGCTGGCCCTGCGGCGGCTCGCGCGCTGCCACCCGCTCGGCACGAGCGGCTACGACCCGGTGCCCTGACCATGGATCGTCGCACGATCGTCTTCATCGTCCTGCTGATGCTGTTGATGGTCTTCTACCACCCCCTGCTCCGGATGGCCGGGCTGGGGCGGTACCTAGAGCCCACGCGCCGGCCGGTGCCCACCGCGGTGGACACGACCCGCGCGGGCCGGTCCCCGTCGGCCCCGGTGACACCGGTGGCGGCCCCGGCGGCGGCCGCCGATTCGCTGACGCGCGCCGTCCCCCCCGCCGTGCCGGCCTCCGGCATCGCCTCGGCCGTCGGCGTCGCCGAGACCACCGTGGTGATCGAGACCGACCTGTATCGCGCCGAGTTCTCCAACCGCGGCGCGCGGTTGCTCGCGGTCGAGCTCAAGCACTACGTCTCCGCCCACGGGGCCTCGGCCCGCGACGGCCGGCCGCTGCGGGTCGCGCACGGCAGCGAGGTGCCGCGCGGCGATCGCGTGGTGCTGGCGGGCGGGCCGTTGTTCGAGCTGGGGCTCGGCTCGGGCTCGGACCTGCGCCCGCTGCGTGACGTGGTCTACGCGGTGAGCGAAAGCACGGATGCCTCCGGCGCCGTGCGCGGCCTGACCTTCACCGCCGGCGGACCCGCGGGTCCGTACGTCCGCCAGACCTGGCGGGTCCGCCCTGGCTCGTACGCCTTCGACCTCGAGGTGGAGACCCGCGACATTCCCGACGCCTGGCGGCTCAGCGACTACTCGCTGCGGGTGCGCAACTGGCCCACCTTCACCGAGACCGACCGCAAGACCGACGAGCGCTACGAGCGCGTGGTCAGCCTGTCGGGCAAGAACCTCCGCCGCGATCCGCCGCAGAACCTGTTCCGCAATCCGCGGCCCCACGAGGAGGGCGTGGTGGAATGGGTGGGCGTGCAGAGCCGCTACTTCCTCTGCGTCGCCGCCGTCGAGCAGGCCATCCCGCGGGCACGGGGCGGCACGGGCGAGGAGATCCCGCTCACCGACCGCGAGCTGGGCTGGATCGGTCCGCGCGACCGCACCGTGCGGGCGGTCGGCACCGGGAGCCTGATCGTCGGTCTGCCGCCGTCCGAACAGCCGGTGCAGCGCTTCCTGGTCTACGCCGGGCCGAGCGACCTGCGTCAGTTGGCGCGGCTGGGCCACCACCTGACACGGGCGGTGGACCTGGGCTGGAACTGGATGCGGCCGATCAGCGAGATCCTGCTGCACCTGCTGGACTGGGTCTTCGTCGTGGTGCGCAACTACGGGCTGGCCATCCTCGTGCTGGCGCTGCTCGTGCGCATCCTGCTGCACCCGCTGAACGCCTCGAGCATGAAGAGCATGCGAGCCATGCAGCGGCTCCAGCCCGAGGTCGAGCGACTGCGGGAGAAGTACAAGAAGGACGCACAGGCCATGAACACCGCGCTCATGGCGCTGTACAAGGAGAACAAGGTGAACCCGGCGGGAGGTTGCCTGCCGCTGTTGCTGCAGATGCCCATCCTCATGGCGCTCTACCAGGTGTTGTTGAACGCCATCGAGCTGCGGCAGGCGCCGTTCATCGCCTGGATCACCGACCTGTCGGCCCCGGACATGCTGTTCGCCGTGGCCGGCTTCCCGATCCGGCTGCTCCCGCTGCTGATGGCGGGCTCGGGATTCCTGCTGCAGAAGTTCACGCCCACGAATCCGCAGCAGGCCCCGACGGCCTACATGATGAACCTGTTCATGCTGTTCATCTTCTACAACCTCCCCTCGGGGCTGGTCTTCTACTGGACGGTGATGAACCTCGCCAGCGCGGTGCAGCAGTGGATGGTCCTGCGCTCCGACGACGCGGGCTCGATGGCCGTGGTGGTGGAGGAACCCCGACGCGGGAAGAAGCGGAACGGCTGACGCGGATCGGACGCCGCGGCGGCGGAGGCCTCGTCGCCGTGGTCAGCAGGGGCGTGGAGAAGTAGTCTGGAAGCACCCGGGTGCGATCGGTTCGCGCTCGCCGGCGGTATCTCGTCCGCCGCATGGCGAACCGTCCCGATTCCACCCCGCGCGTGCGGCGTCGCAGGGGGCCGCGATGTCCCCCGTTCGACGCGCCGACGGGGCCGCACCCGGGATCTCCCCCGGCCGGACGGCCGCGGGAACGGGGACCACCCCGAACGTCATGGTGCGCATGCATCGCGGGGCTGGCGACGGCGGTACGCCCGGCGCGCCCGGCTGTGATGCCGAAGACCGAGGTGAACGATGGCCCATACGGGCGACGTATTCGAAGGCAAGACGCTGGACGCGGCGGTGAAGCAGGGCCTGGAGACGCTGGGGCTCTCCCGCGCGGAAGTCATGATCACGATCGTCGAAGAAGGCTCGGGCGGCTTCCTCGGCCTGGGTGCCCGCCCCTATCGCGTGCGCGTGATGCGGCGCCCCGGTGGTCCACCGTCGGTGGATGGGGGGCCGGAGGAGCGGCGGCGCGGGCGCGATCGGCGCGATCGCGGTGGACGCGAGGGCCGGCGGCGCGACGGGCGGCAGGGCGAGCGGTCGGGCGAGCGGCGCGATGAACGGCGAGCCGACGGCCGCCGGGACGAGCGCCGGAGTGCGCCGGCTGCCGGCAGTGGCTCGGGCCGTCCACGCGAGGAGCGGCGCGAGGAGCGGCGGGGGGATCGCCGCGAGCGGGATCGCGACCGCGGCGGGCGCGACGCCCGTCCGCGCGAGGAGCGGCGTGACGAGCCGGCGACGGCGGGTCGCGGACCGGCCGAGCCGCGGTCCGAGGGCCGCCGCCGGGAGCCGCCGGCGGTCGTGGTGCCGCCCGCGCCGGTGCGCGAGGCTGCGCCCCTGCGCGAGGACGAGTCGGGAGTGGACGCGGAGGGTCGCCGCCGTCGTCGTCGGGGGCGGCGCGGTGGTCGTCGGCGCCACGGTGTGGGAGCGGAGGATGGTGCGGTCGGAGCCGTCGCGGCCCCGATGCCGCCGACGAACGAACCGGTCGGCGTGCCGGAGGCGGCGCGGACGATCGCTCAGGAGCGCCCGGTGGTCGCGGAGGAGCGCCCGGTGGTCGAGGAGCGCCCGGCGGTCACGGTGGCGGCGGAGCCCGCTCCCGTCGCGGTGGTCGAGTCGCGCCCGCGGACGGAGAACGAGGCGCCGTCGCTGTCCGGCGAGGAGCTGGCGGCGGAGAGCGTTCGCCTGACCGGCGAGCTGCTCACCGCGATGGGCTTCGAGGCCAAGCTCGGCGCGACGGTGGACGGCAACCACGTGGACGTCACCGCCGAGGTGGCCCGGGACGAGGACCTGCTCACCGGGCGCAAGGGCGAGGTCCGGCAGGCGCTGCAGCACATCCTCAACCGCCGGCTCAACCGTGGCGAGACCAGCCGCTACCACCTGCAGCTCGAGATCAACGACTTCTGGCGGCGTCGCGAGGAGGAACTGCGCGGTCTGGCGCATACGTTGGCCGAGGAGGCGCTGGCCTCCGGCGGCGAGGCCGTGACCGAGTACCTGAACGCCCAGGAGCGCCGCATCGTGCACGTCACCCTGCGGGAAGACACCCGCGTGAAGACCTATGCGCTCGGCACCGGCATGATCAAACGCGTCGCCATCGCACCCGCCGACTTCGAAGGCGGCCCGAGAGACGAAGCCGACTAGCCCGGGGCATGCTGCATGGGCGCCGGGCTCCCACCAGGGCCCGGCGCCTCGCTTTGGAGTGACCATGCTGGATCTCGACGACACCATCGCCGCGATCGCCACCGCCACCGGCGCCGCCGGGCTCGCGGTGGTGCGGACGAGCGGCCCGCGGGCCCTCGCCGTGGCCGACGCCGTCTTCGCCGGCGCGCGATCGCTGGAGCGGGCCGCCGCCAACACCCTGCACCACGGCTGGGCGCTGGCATCGGCGGACACCGCGGGGGAACGTCGCCGGCTCGACGAGGTGGTGGCCGCGGTCTTCCGCGCCCCGCATTCCTACACGCGGCAGGACGTGGTCGAGTTCTCCTGCCACGGCGGCGCGATCCCGGCGGCGCGGGTGCTGGCGGCGCTGCTGTCCGCGGGGGCGCGCCAGGCGCGGCCCGGTGAGTTCACGCTGCGCGCCTTCTGCAGCGGCCGGCTCGACCTGGCGCAGGCCGAGGCGGTGGCGGACCTGGTCCGGGC
Organism: uncultured bacterium; assembly: GCA_964398895.1. Lineage (GTDB taxonomy): Bacteria > Eisenbacteria > RBG-16-71-46 > RBG-16-71-46 > RBG-16-71-46 > JANXPZ01. The sequence continues at coordinate 4,997 of CAYNPF010000072.1, read as the reverse complement.
CGAGACCGACGGGGCGTACGATCTCGCCCTCGCGCAGCTCGGCGGCGGGTTGTCGCGGCGGCTGGCCGATCTGGCCGAGGCGGTGAGTGACGCGGTGGCCGAGGTGGAGGCGCGCGTGGACTTCGCCGAGGACGTCGGCGGCGTCGAGGTGCCGCCGACGGTGGTGGCGGCGGTGACGGGGGCGGAGGCGGGTCTCGACGAGCTGCTGGCCGGCGCCGAGTACGCCCGCGCCGTGCGCGAGGGCGTGAACGTCGTGCTGGTCGGGCGGCCCAACGTCGGCAAGTCGTCGCTGTTCAACGCCCTGCTCGGCGAGCGACGCGCCATCGTCACCGCCGCTCCCGGCACGACGCGCGACCTGGTGAGCGAGCCGATCGAGGTGGCGGGCGTGCGCGTCACCCTCACCGACACCGCCGGCCTGCGCGAGGGTGGCGACGAGGCGGAGAGCGAGGGCGTGCGCCGGGCGCGCGCGGCGCTCGACGAATCGGCGATTGCCCTGTGGGTGGTGAACGGTGCCGAGCCGCTCGCCGAGGAGGATCGCCGCCTCGCCGCGCACCTCGCCGCTCGTCGTGTGCTGGTGGCGCTCAACCAGTGCGACCGTCCCGCCGTGGTCGTGCCCGCGGCGGTGATCGAGCCGCTGGCGGCGGCGCCCGCCGCGGTGGTGACGGTGTCGGCCCTGCGGGGCGACGGCGTCGAAGCCCTGCGCGCAGCACTGGCCGGGATGCTCTCCGGCGGGCACGGGCTCGCCGGTGCGGTCGCCAACCGTCGCCATGCCGAGGCGCTGGAACGCGCCCGCGCCGCGCTGGGACGGGCGCGCACCGTCGCCGTGGCCGGTGCGCCGGGCGAGATCGTCGCGCTCGAGCTGCGCGAGGCGCTGGGCGCGCTCGGCGAGGTGAGCGGACGCGCCCTGGGCGAGGACATCCTCGAGCGGATCTTCGGCCGCTTCTGCATCGGCAAGTGAGCGCGTTCGACGTCGTGGTGGTCGGGGCGGGACACGCCGGCTGCGAGGCGGCGGCGGTGTGCGCGCGCCTCGGGCTGGCCACCGCGCTGGTGAGCGCCGATCCCGCCGGCACGGCCCGCATGTCCTGCAACCCGGCGATCGGCGGTGTGGCCAAGGGGCACATGGTGCGCGAGCTGGACGCGCTCGGCGGGCTGATGGCGATCGCCACCGACCGCGCCGGCATCCAGTTCCGCATCCTCAACCGCGGGCGCGGCCCGGCGGTGTGGTCGCCGCGGGCGCAGTGCGACCGGGCGCGTTACTCGGTGGAGATGGCGGCGCTGCTGGCGGCGCTGCCCGGCCTCCGCCGGGTCACCGGCGAGGTCGAGCGGATCGAGCTGGCCGGCGGCCGCGTCGCCGCGGTCGAGCTGGCCGACGGCCGTCGCCTCGCCTGCCGCGCGCTGGTCGTCGCCCCGGGCACGTTCCTGAACGCGCTCATCCACGTCGGCGCCCGCAAGCTCGCCGGCGGCCGCATCGGCGAGCACGCCGCGCACGGGTTGAGCGAGTCGCTGGCCGCGCTCGGTCTCGAGCGTGGGCGGCTCAAGACCGGCACGCCGCCGCGTCTGCATCGCGATTCCATCGTCTGGGAGGCGCTGACCGCGCAGCCCGGCGACGAGCCGCCGCCGCCGTTCTCGCACTGGACGCCGCGACTCGAGCTGCAACAGGTCCCCTGCTGGCTGACGCGCACCAATGACCGCACGCACGCGGTCATCCGCGCCAACCTGCGGCACTCGCCGCTGTTCTCGGGGGAGATCCGCGGGCGCGGGCCGCGCTACTGCCCCTCGATCGAGGACAAGGTGGTGCGCTTCCCCGAGGTGGCCGCGCACGCCGTCTTCCTCGAGCCCGAGGGGCGCGACGTGCCCGAGATCTACGTGAACGGCATGTCCTCGAGCCTTCCCGAGGAGGTGCAGCTCGAGTTCGTGCGCACGCTGCCCGGGCTGGAGCGGGCCGAGATGCTGCGGCCCGGCTACGCGGTCGAGTACGACTTCGTGCCCCCGCACCAGGTCCGGGCCACGCTCGAGACGCGGCGGGTGCCGGGGCTGTACCTCGCCGGGCAGGTCTGCGGCACGTCGGGTTACGAGGAGGCCGCCGTGCAGGGCTTCGCCGCCGGCGTCAACGCCGCCCATCGGCTGCTCGGTCGCGCGCCGTTCGTGCTGCGCCGCGACCAGGCCTACATCGGCGTGCTGGTGGACGACCTCGTCACCCGCGAGCACGGCGAGCCGTATCGGATGTTCACCTCGGCGGCGGAGCATCGGCTGTTGCTGCGCGCCGACAACGCCGACGAGCGGCTGGCGGCGATCGGGCACGAGCTGGGCCTCGTTCGCGACGACCAGCTCGAGAGCGTGCGGGCGAAGTACGCGGCGATCGTCGAGGAGGAGCGTCGGCTGTCGCGCGTGACCGTGAACCCGCGGAGCGCACGCTCGGGGGACGAGGCGGGAGCCGCGGATGCGACGGGGGTTGGAGGGGCGCGGGCGGGCACGGCCGCGGGCGGCGCGGCGCGCGATCGAGTCGGCGTTGCGCGCCGCGTGATGGCGCGGGCGGAGGAGGTCGGCGAGGACACGGGCGCGAACGAACGATCGGCCGTGGACGAGGCGCCCGGCACCGCGGACGAGGTGCGCGATGCTGGCGCTGCGCGCAGGGTCCGTGCGCTGGCCTGGTTGGCGCGGCCCGGCACCACGTACGCGGCACTTCCCGCACTCGACGTCTCCGTCGCACTCCCGGCGGCGTGGGGCGAGTGCCTGGAGGTGCGCGTGCGCTACCGTGGCTACATCGCGCGACAGCGGCGCGTGGCGGAGCGTGCCGGCGCGCTCGAGCGGATGCAGATCCCCGAGGCGCTGTGGCGCGAGGACCTCAATGGCCTCTCGCGCGAAGCGCGCGAGAAGCTGCTGCACTGGCGACCGGCCACCGTGGCGCAGGCGTCGCGCATCGCCGGCGTATCGCCGGCGGACGTGGCGGTCCTCCTCGTGCACGCGCGGCGGCTGCTCTCCGCGACGCGCTGAGCGATCCCGCCGGATTGCCGCGAGGGGATCGCCTCTTCCGGCGAACGTGGCGCCGCTCACCGCGGGCGCGGATCGCCGCGAGTCCCCATCCATCGCTCGGCCGCTCTTGGGCCACGAGCGGGCGCTCGCTCCACGCAGTGCGGCACGGCGAGGCCACGTGCAGCCGTGGGTCGAGCATCGGGCGCTGCCCGCGGCCCCGCGGCTCACCGCGGGCTCTGATCGTGGGGCATGGCTCCCGCCACATCGCCTGCCCGAGCCCGTCTGCTGCGCGGCAGTTGGGCACGATGTTCACGGTGCTGTGTGGCGCGGCGCATGCTAGAGTGCGCGCACATGAGACCACGCGGCGCGAAGCGCGCGCAGACGGGAATGAAGAGAAGCCGCGGCAGCGGCGGTCCGGGAACCCGGGCGCGCTCGTCGGGCCCCGCGGGGGCTGGCCGACCCGGATCGTCCGGTGGCAGACCGATGAGACCCGCGCAGGGAAGCCCTCGTCGCGGCAATGGTCGGCCGGGACGCAATGGTCCGGGCGCCCGGGCGCGCTCGTCGGGCCCTGCCGGTGCTGCGCGCCCGGGATCGTCCGGTGGCGGACCGATGAGAACCACGCAGGGAAGCCCTCGTCGCGGCAATGGTCGGCCGGGACGCAATGGTCCGGGCGCCCGGGTGCGCTCGTCGGGCCCTGCCGGTGCTGCGCGCCCGGGATTGTCCAGTGGCCGCCCGATGAGACCCACGCAGGGAAGCCATCGTCGCGGCAATGGTCGGCCGGGGCGTGGCCGGACTGAAGCGAAATCTCGTAGCTCATTCCTTCCCAAGAAGGTAGAGGCTGGACGCGACGTGGGAACTGCGCGCCCGGTGCCTCCGCGGAACACCGCCGCGTTGCTCGGGCGCCAGCCTTGGTCGCTCGTGGAAGAGCAGCTCGTTCGCGCCGGGTCGGATCCCACCACCGCGATGCCACGGATGAAGCGATACGCGGAGATCCTGCTCGAGTGGAACCGTGGATTCTCGAACCTGATCTCGGCCAGCGACGAGCGCCGGCTCGTCGAGCGGCACATCCTCGAGTCGCTCGCGCCAGCCGCCTGGATCCGGGAGATGGGGCCGAAGACGATCATGGACTTCGGATCCGGAGGAGGATTCCCGGCGATTCCCCTGGCGATCGCCGGGATTGGAGAGCGATGGACGCTGGTGGAGTCGCGGCGGAACAAGACGCTGTTCCTTCGCAAGGTGTTCGAAGAGATCGGATTGTCTGGTCTGAACGTGGAGCTCGGACGGCTCGAGTTGCTTCTTGGCGAGGAGAGCAGGCTGGGCAGGTTCGATGCCTTCACGTCACGAGCCACCATCCGTTTGGCTCCGACTCTGGCTCTTGCGGCCAACTGGGTGGTCGGTGGTGGTTCGGCGTACCTCTGGAAGGGCAGCAGGCGAGAGCAGGAGATGGCCGACGACCGGCGCTGGGAGCGTTCCTGGGACCCGGCGGACGCCTTCGACGTGGGAAACGGCCAGACTTCTGTGGTCAGATTCGTAAGAAAGACGGTCTGATAGACTGATTAGCCGTTGCCTGTTTCACGTGAAACAGCGAGCTTGTCTCCCCACGGTTCTCGCTGCTATCCTACCGCGTGCGACACCTGCTCCCGCGCAACTGAGTTCCCCCACCAGAAACCGAGCTCAATGGAATGGGACGAATCATCTCGGTCGCCAGCCAGAAGGGTGGCGTCGGCAAGACCACCACGGCGATCAACCTGGGCGCCTGCCTGGCACAGGAGAGCCGTCGGGTCCTGATCATTGACGTTGATCCGCAGGCGAATGCGACCAGCGGACTGGGAATCAACGGCAACGATCAGAAGAACTCGATCTACGAGGTGCTCCTCGGCAGCGTGGAACTGGCGGATGCTGTACTGCCGACCGCGTTGGCGAACCTGGATGTGGCCGTTTCCGGCCAGCGTCTCTCCGGCGCCGAGGTCGAGCTGGTTGGCGTCATGGCGCGCGAGACGCGTCTCAAGCACGCCATCGCGAAG
>CAYNPF010000071.1:0-9771 GCA_964398895.1 uncultured bacterium | reverse complement strand
GAGATGGCGCTGCCCGGCTGGGTGCTGAACGACGCCCGCGGCGTGTTCATCGAGGTCGAGGGGCCGCGCGCCACGCTCTCGCGCTTCCATACCCGGGTGGTCGCCGAGCGGCCGCCGCGCGCCGTGGTGCTGGACGTCGAGACGGCGTGGCTGCCCGTGGTCGGCTACCGCGACTTCTCCATCCGCCACAGCGAGGAGGCCGGGGCGCGGACCGCGCTGGTGCTGCCCGACCTCGCCACCTGCCCCGATTGCCTGGCCGAGGTGCTCGACCCGGCGGAGCGTCGCCACGGCTACCCGTTCACGAACTGCACGAACTGCGGGCCACGCTTCACCATCCTGCGCGAGCTGCCCTACGACCGCCCCAACACCACCATGCGCGGCTTCATCCTCTGTCCGGCCTGCCGGGCCGAGTACCGCGATCCACGGGATCGCCGCTTCCACGCCCAGCCGATCGCCTGCCCGAGCTGCGGCCCCGCCCTCGAGCTGTGGAACGCCGAGGGCACGGCGGTGGCGCACCGCGAGGAGGCGCTGGCCACCACCGTGCGGGCGCTGGGCGAGGGGCTCATCGTCGCGGTCAAGGGCCTGGGCGGCTTCCACCTGATGTGCGACGCCCGCGACGACGCGGTGGTGCGGCGCCTGCGCGAGCGCAAGCTGCGCCTCGGCAAGCCGCTGGCGCTGATGGTGCGCGACCTCGAGATGGCACGGGCGCTGTGCGAGGTGGACGATCTCGCTGCCGCGCACCTGGCCTCGCCCGAGGCGCCGATCCTGCTGCTGCGCCGGCGCGGGGACGGCGGCGTGGCCGAGGCCGTGGCCCCGCGCAATCCCCGCCTGGGCGTGATGCTGCCCGCCACGCCGCTGCACCACCTGCTGCTGCGCGCCTGCGGCTACCCGCTGGTGGCCACCAGCGGCAATCTCACCGACGAGCCGATCTGCACCAACGAGTACCGCGCCCTCGACCGGCTCGGCGGCATCGCCGACCTGTACCTGGTGCACGACCGGGCCATCGAGCGGCACGTGGACGACAGCGTGGCCTGGATCGCCGCCGGCCGGATGCGGCTGCTGCGGCGCGCCCGCGGCTTCGCCCCGCTGCCGGTGACGGTGCGGCACGAGCTGCCGGTGATCCTCGGCGTGGGCGCGCACCTCAAGAACACCGTGGCGCTGAGCGTCGGCCGCCAGGTCTTCCTCAGCCAGCACATCGGCGACCTCGAGACCGACGAGGCGATGGGCGCCTTCGAGCGGGTGATCGCCGACTTCCAGCGGCTCTACGACGTGAAGCCGGGCTGGATCGCCCACGACCTGCATCCCGACTACCTCTCGACCCGCTGGGCGCGCGCGGCGGGGGCGCGGGCCGGCGAGGACGGCGGGCCGCAGCTCGTGCCGGTGCAGCACCACCACGCCCACCTGGTCGCCTGCCTGGCCGAGAACGGCGTCGAGGGTCGCGCGCTGGGCGTGACCTGGGACGGCACCGGCTTCGGCGACGACGGCACCATCTGGGGCGGCGAATTCCTGCTCGGTGACGCCGCCGGCTACGAGCGCGCCGCGCACCTGCGCCCGTTCCGCCTGCCCGGCGGCGACGCGGCGGTGCGCGAGCCGCGGCGGGTCGCGCTGAGCCTGTTGTGGGAGCTGGACGGCGAGGCCGCGCTCGAGCCGGGGCGCGTGCCGGGGCTCGAGGCCGCCGAGACCGCCACGCTGGGCCGCATGCTCGAGCGCGGGCTCAACTGCCCGATCACCACCAGCATGGGCCGGCTCTTCGACGCGGTGGCGGCGCTCCTGGGCCTGCACCCGATCGTCACCTTCGAGGGCGAGGCGGCCATGGCGCTCGAGTGGCTGGCCGATCCGGCCGAGCGCGGCGCCTACCCGCTCGACGTGCGGGTGGCGGCGGCGCGGACCGGACGCCTGGGCGGGGCGTCGCTCGAGCTGGACTGGGAGCCGCTGGTGCGCTCCGTGCTCGAGGACCTTGCGCGCGGGGTGGAGCGCGGGCGCATCGCCGCGCGCTTCCACAGCGGACTGGTGGCGGCGGCGGTGTCGGTGACCCGACTGATCGGCGAGGAGCGCGTGGCGCTCAGCGGGGGCTGCTTCCAGAACCGGCTGCTCACCGAGCGGCTGGCGGCGGCGCTGGAGCGGGCCGGGTGCCGGGTGCTGCTGCACGCGCAGGTGCCGCCGAACGACGGCGGCGTGAGTCTGGGACAAGTGCTGGTGGCCGCGGCACAGGCCGGAACGTGAGGGAGTGACGCGACGTGTGTCTCGGAGTGCCGGGAAGGGTGACGGAGATCGCGGAGCAGGCGCAGGGGCTGTTGATGGGCCGCGTGGACTTCGGCGGCGTGGGCAAGGAGGTCTGTCTCGCCTACGTGCCCGAGGTGAAGGTCGGTGACTACGTGATCGTGCACGTGGGCTTCGCCATCAGCGTGGTCGGCGAGGAGGAGGCGGCCGCGACCCTCGATCTGCTGCGGCAGATGGACGAGCTCGACGACACCGGGTCGCCCGCCGGGCCGGCGGGCGCGGGGAGCTAGGCGGCGCGATGCGCTTCGTGGACGAGTATCGCGCCGCCGCCGCCGTGCGGGCCTGTGTCGAGCGGATCGCCCGCACGGTGACGCGGCCGTGGACGATCATGGAGGTCTGCGGCGGCCAGACCCACACCTTCATCCAGTCGGGCGTGGACCGCATGCTGCCGGACTCGGTCACGCTGGTGCACGGGCCCGGCTGCCCGGTGTGCGTGACGCCGCTCGAGCAGATTGACCGGGCGCTGGCCATCGCCGCGCGGCCCGGCGTGATCTTCACCTCGTTCGGCGACATGCTGCGGGTGCCGGGCAGCACCACCGACCTGCTGGCGGTGAAGGCCCGCGGCGGCGACGTGCGCATGGTCTATTCGCCGCTCGACGCGGTGGCGCTGGCGCAACGTCACCCCGATCGCCAGGTGGTGTTCTTCGCCGTCGGCTTCGAGACCACGGCCCCGGCCAACGCCATGGCGGTCCGGCACGCGGCCCGGCTGGGCCTGGAGAACTTCTCCATCCTCTGCTCGCACGTGCTGGTGCCGCCGGCGATGGAGGCGATCCTCGGCTCGCCCGACCCGGCTTCGCCGGGTGCCCACCGCGTGCAGGCCTTCCTCGCCGCCGGCCACGTCTGTGCGGTGATGGGCACGCGCGAGTACGAGCCGATCGCCGAGCGATACCGGGTGCCGATCGTGGTGACCGGCTTCGAGCCGCTCGACCTGCTGCAGGGCGTCACGCTCGCGGTGCGGGCGCTCGAGCAGGGCCGCTTCGGCGTGGAGAACCAGTACGCGCGCGCCGTCACCCGTGACGGCAACCGGCCGGCACGCGCCGTGATGGACGAGGTGTTCACGGTCTGCGACCGCGCCTGGCGCGGCATCGGCGTGATCCCGGCCAGCGGCTACGCCCTGGCGCCCGCCTACGAGCGCTTCGACGCGGCGAAGCGCTTCGACGTCGGCGCCATCACCGCCGTCGAGTCGCCGCTGTGCATCGCCGGCGAGGTGCTGCAGGGCCTCAAGAAGCCGCACCAGTGCCCGGCCTTCGGCACGCAGTGCACGCCGGAGCACCCGCTGGGCGCGCCGATGGTCTCCTCCGAGGGGGCCTGCGCCGCCTACCACCGTTACGCGAGGAAGCCGTGAACGAGCCGCAGGGTCCGCCGCCGATCGAGTTCGCCGGGCTGCAGTGCCCGATCCCGCTGAGCGAGTATCCGCAGGTCACGCTGGCCCACGGCGGCGGCGGCCGCCTCACCCACACGCTGATCGAGCGCATGTTCCTCGCCGCCTTCCGCAACCCGGCGCTGGAGCCGCTGCACGACGGCGCGGTGCTCGAGGTGCCGGCCGGCCGCCTGGCGGTCAGCACCGACTCCTACGTGGTGAGCCCGCGCTTCTTCCCCGGCGGCGACATCGGCTCGCTGGCCGTGCACGGCACGGTCAACGACCTCGCCATGTGCGGCGCGCAGCCGCTGGCCCTGACCACGGGCTTCGTGCTCGAGGAGGGGCTGCCGATGGACGAGCTGTGGCGCATCGTCGGCTCGATGGCACAGGCGGCGCGCGCCGCCGGCGTGAGCGTGGTGACCGGCGACACCAAGGTGGTGGATCGCGGCAAGGGCGACGGTGCGTTCATCAACACCACCGGCATCGGCACGATCCCGGCGGGCGTGCACGTGGCGCCGGACCGGGCCCGGCCCGGCGACCGGCTGCTGCTGAGCGGGCGGCTGGCCGACCACGGTATCGCCATCCTCTCGGTGCGGGAGGGCCTCGGCTTCGAGAGCACCATCCGCAGCGACTCGGCGGCGCTGAACGGCATCGTCGGCGCGCTGCTGGAGGCGCTGGGCGACGACGTCCATGTGCTGCGCGATCCGACGCGGGGCGGGCTGGCCAGCGCCACCAACGAGATCGCCGAGTCGGCCGGCGTGGGCCTGCGCCTCGAGGAGACGGCCATCCCGGTGGCCGAGCCGGTGCGCGCGGCCTGCGAGATCCTCGGGCTCGACCCGCTCTACGTCGCCAACGAGGGCAAGTTCCTCGCCGTGGTGGCGCCGGCGGCGGCCGAGCGGGCGCTGGCCGTGATGCGCGCGCATCCGCTGGGACGCGAGGCGGCGCTGATCGGCGAGGTGACGGCCGAATCGCCGGGCCGCGTGGCGATGCGCAGCCGCATCGGCGGCACGCGCGTCGTGGACATGCTGAGCGGCGAGCAGTTGCCGCGGATCTGCTGAGCGGGAGGGACGCGGGTTCCGTGGGCCTGGTCTTCGACATCCAGCGCTTCTCCCTGCACGACGGACCCGGGATCCGCACCACCGTCTTCCTCAAGGGCTGCCCGCTGGCCTGCACCTGGTGCCACAATCCCGAGGGCATCTCGCCCGCGCCGGAGGTGCTGCTGCTCCCCTCGCGCTGCGCGGGCTGCGGCGAGTGCCGGAGCGTCTGCCCCGCGATCACGGACGGCGCGCCGGCGGCGCCGCGGCACGCCGAGCGCTGCCGCGGCTGCGGCGCCTGCGTGGCGGCGTGCCCGACCGGGGCGCGTCGCGTGGCCGGCCGGGAGATGAGCGCGGCCGAGGTCGTGGCGGCGATCGGGCGCGACCGGGCCTTCCACGAGGAATCCGGCGGCGGCGCGACGTTCTCGGGCGGCGAGCCGCTGCGCCAGTTCGAGTTCCTGATGGAGTTGCTCGAGGGCTGCCAGGCCGCCGGCATCCCCACCGCGCTCGACACCAGCGGCCGGGCCCCGTGCGAGCAGGTGCTGGCGGCGGGCCGGCGCGCCGACCTGGTGCTCTTCGACCTCAAGTGCATGGACTCGCAGCGGCACCGGGTCGCCACCGGCGTCGGCAACGAGGAGATCCTCGCCAACCTCCGGGCCCTGGACGAGTCCGGTGTGCGCCTGTGGCTGAGACTGCCGCTGGTGGCCGGCTTCAACGACGACGAGGCGAACGCGCGGGCGGTCGCGCGACTGGCGGTCGGATTGAAGAGTGTGGACCGCGTGAGCCTGCTGCCCTACCATACGTTCGGCACTCACAAACGGCGTGAGCAGAGGAGCGAGTCCGGTCGGGCCGGGTTGCCCGACATGATCGCCCCGCCTGCTCCGGCCCGGGTCGAGGAGTTGGCGCGGCACTACCGCGCGCACGGTTTCGAGGTGCGCGTCGGGGGGTGAAGCGATGAACGCCAGAACCGAGCGGTTGCGCGAGCAGAGCCTGACCGCCAGACCCACGCTGTCCCCCGAGCGCGCCCTCCTCCTCACCGCCTTCCACCGTGAGCACGAGGGACACCATTCCCCGCCGGTGCTGCGCGCTCTCGCGTTCCGTCACCTGTGCGAGCACCGGACCCTGTACCTCGGCGCCGACGAGTTGATCGTCGGCGAGCGCGGGCCGGCACCCAAGGTCGTGCCCACGTACCCCGAGCTCACCTGTCACAGCCTCGAGGACCTGCGGATCCTCGACTCGCGGCCACTGACCGCCTACGTCGTGCCGGCGGAGATGCTCCACGCCTACGCCGAACAGGTCATCCCCTACTGGAGCGGGCGCACGATGCGGGAGCGCATCTTCGCCGCCATGACCCCGCAATGGCGCGACGCCTACGACGCCGGCCTGTTCACCGAGTTCATGGAGCAGCGCGGGCCGGGTCACACGGCGCTCGACGACAAGATCTACCGTCGGGGCCTGCTCGAGCGGATCGCCGACATCCAGCGGGTGCGGGCCGCGATGGCGGGCGCGAGCGGGCCGGCGGCGGTCGCGCGCCGTGAGGAACTGCAGGCCATGGAGATCGCCTGCGAGGCGGTCATCCTCCTGGCCGGTCGGCACGCGGCGCTGGCCGCGGAGCTGGCCGCCGGGGAGGCCGATCCCGTCCGCCGCCGCGAGCTGGAGCGGATCGCCGGGGTCTGCCGGTGGGTGCCGGCCCACGCGCCCCGGGACTTCCACGAGGCGCTGCAGGCCTACTGGTTCTGCCATCTCGCGGTGGTCACCGAGATGAACGGCTGGGACTCGTTCAGCCCCGGGCACCTCGACCAGCACCTGCTGCCCTTCTACCGCCGCGGCCTGGCGGACGGCACGCTTGCGCCGGAGTCGGCCCGCGAGCTGCTCGAATGCCTGTTCGTCAAGTTCAACGACCATCCGGCGCCGCCCAAGGTCGGGGTGACCGCAGCCGAGAGCGGCACCTACAACGACTTCGCCAATCTCAACCTCGGCGGGCTGCTGCCGGACGGCGAGAACGGCGCCAACGAGGTGACGCACCTGCTGCTCGACGTCCTCGGCGAGATGCACCTGCTCCAGCCGGGCTCGAACCTGCAGGTGTCGCGCGAGACGCCGGACGACGTGCTGGCCCACGCCCTGCGGGTGGTGCACCTCGGTCACGGCTTCCCCGCGCTGTTCAACGCCGACGCGGTGGTGCTCGAGCTGCTGCGCCAGGGCAAGACCCTCGAGGACGCGCGGGCCGGCGGTTGCACCGGCTGCGTCGAGGCCGGGGCCTTCGGCAAGGAGGCCTACGTCCTCACCGGCTACGTCAATCTGCCCAAACTGCTCGAGCTGGCGCTGCACGACGGCGTGGATCCACGCAGCGGCCGGCGGATCGGTCCGTCCACCGGCGATCCGCGCGACTGGACCGACGCGGACTCGCTGCTGGCCGCGTTCCGCGCCCAGTTGCGCCACCTGGTGGACGTCAAGATCGCCGGCAACCAGGTGATCGAGCGCCTGTACGCCGAGAACATGCCGGTGCCGTTCCTCTCCGTGCTGATCGACGACTGCATCGAGCGCGGCACCGACTACCACGACGGCGGGGCGCGCTACAACACCCGCTACCTGCAGGGCGTCGGCCTGGGCTCGATCGCCGACGGTCTGGCGGCGCTGGACGAGGCGGTCTTCCGCTCGCGCAGCGTGGGCATGGACGAGCTGCTGGCGGCGCTCGACGCGGACTTCGCCGGGCACGAGCCGCTGCGCCTGCGCCTGGTCCACCGCATGCCGAAGTACGGCAACGACGACGATCGTGCCGACACCTGGATGCTGCGGGTGTTCGAGGAGTTCCTCGCTGCGGTGGACGGCCGCCCCACCACGCGCGGCGGGCGCCACCACATCCAGTTGCTGCCGACGACCTGCCACGTCTACTTCGGGGCGATGACCGGCGCCCTGCCCGACGGGCGCCACGCCGGCCGGCCGTTCTCCGAGGGCATCTCGCCGGTGCAGGGCGCGGACCGGCACGGTCCCACCGCGGTCCTCCGCTCGGCGGCCAAGCTGGACCACCTGCGCACGGGCGGCACGCTGTTGAACCTCAAGCTGGCGCCGGCGCTGATGGCCGGGGACGACGGGCTGGCGGCGGTGGCCCACCTGGTGCGCGGCTACTTCCGCCTGAACGGGCACCACGTGCAGTTCAACGTCGTCGGCGCCGAAACGCTCCACGCGGCGCGCCGGAACCCCGGGGCCCACCGCGACCTGATGGTGCGCGTGGCCGGCTACAGCGACTACTTCTGCGACCTGCCCGACGCGCTCCAGCTCGAGATCATCAGCCGCACGGAGCACGGGGCGCCGTGAGTCCCCGCGGGGCCGCCGGCGCCGCGCCGCGCTCCGGTCGCTGGGAGCGCGTCTACGCCGTGGTGCGGCGCATCCCGCGTGGGCGCGTCGCCACCTACGGACAGATCGCGCGTCTCGCCGGCCTCGGCCGCCAGGCCCGCCAGGTCGGCTACGCCCTGCACGCGCTGCCGTGGGAGGGGCTCGCTCCCTGGTACCGCGTCGTCAACGTGCGCGGGGCGATCAGCCTGCCGCCGGGCGGCGGCGCCGATGTCACGCAGCGGTTGCGGCTCGAGCGCGAGGGCGTGCGCTTCGACGCCCGCGGGCGCGTGGACCTCGCGCGCCACGGCTGGCGGCCCCGGGGCCGGACGGGGCGTGCGGGCGGGCGCGGATGAGAGGGAGTGGTCCGCGGGCCGGCACGACCGCCGCGCCGCGCGACCTCAGCGCGCGGCGGTGCTGTCCGCCACCGCGGCGCCCTCGCGCGAGCCGCCCAGCAGCCGCAGCGCCGCGGCGTACTCGGTGAGCACGGCCGTCGCGATGCTCTCCTCGGTGCGGGTGTGCATCAGGGCGGCCGCGGCCGCTGCCTCGACCTGTTGCATCTGGTCCGCGGTCAGCGTCGGCCGGTGGGCCGGGGGGCCCATCCGCTCGGCCCACTGCTGAAGCTCCAGCCACCGGTCGAGCGTGCGCTGCTGCACGGCCAGGAACTGCTCCTGCCTCAGGTAGACGCGCGTGTAATGCGCGACCTCGGTGTAGGGCATGGAGGCGAGGGCTCCCGTGCTGGCGGCGGTGTTCCACGCCGTGGAGGCGAGCGGGAAGAGCGCGAAGCCCCAGGTGAAGCTGGACCAGGGCGCTCCGGGATCCCGCCGGTGGAGCTGCATCTGCGCGATGGTCGCCTGCAGCGCCGCCTCGGCCTCGGGCGCGCGATCCAGGCCGCTCTTCAGGCGTGCCTCGTTGTCCCGGATCTCCGCAGCCAGGCTGACGCGGGCCTCGTGGACCAGCGCCTGTCGGTGGTGCCGCTGGACCAGCCCCTCGAGCGAGAGCGCGATGAGGATTCCGATGATCACGGTGAGCAACTGGACGAGGAAGTCCCGGATCGAGCGGATCGGCGCATGCGGCGGATGGATGTCCATGGGGGCTCCCGGACGGGTTGGAGGACGGCGGCGCGGGAAGCTGCCACGCACCGGACGACGCGCGAACAGTCTCATGGCGCGAGGATAGTCGCCGGATGGAGGGCGGACAAGACCCGGGCGCGGGCGCGGGCGCGGGCGCGGGCGTGCCCCGGCGCGGGCCGGAGTCGTCCGACACGCGCCCGGCGCCGGCCGGGCCCTGAGCGACCCGATCCCGCCCGCTCAGCGCCGCGTCGAGTCGCGCCCGGCGGGGCGCGGCATGCCCCAGGTCTGCAGCGCCACCGGCAGGTGCCCGCGGTCGCCGACGGCGTTGATCACGCAGTGCCCGTCGGCGCGCACCTCGATCACCGTGAGGCTGCCGTTGGCCACGCTCAGGCTGAGCCAGCGCTTCGGGTCCACGCCCATCGCCCGGCAGATGAGCCAGCGGATGACGGCGCCGTGGCAGACCAGCACCTCGGTGCTGTCGCGATCGGGGGAGGGCCGGAAGTAGCGGGCGAAATCGTCGTCCACCCGCGCGGCGCACGAGTCGGCCTCGCCGGGCCGCGGCCCGCGCCGCGACGGATCGCGGTCGCCGGGCGGCTCGCACTCGCGCAGGTTGCGATCGGCGATCAGCGGCACGCCGGGCAGTGAGCGCATGATGATCTCGGTGGTCTCGCGCGCCCGGGTCATGGTGCTGGCG
>CAYNPF010000070.1:0-9989 GCA_964398895.1 uncultured bacterium | reverse complement strand
TCACGGTTGGTGGCCGCCACCACCCGCGCGTCCACCCGGCGCGGCTCGCGCCCGCCCACCCGCTCCACGACCTTGTCCTGCAGGAAGCGCAGCAGCTTCACCTGCAGGTGCGTGGGCAGCTCGCCGATCTCGTCGAGGAAGATCGTGCCGCCCTCGGCCAGCTCCAGCTTGCCCTCGCGCGTGCGGTGCGCGTCGGTGAAGGCGCCGCGCTCGTGCCCGAACAGCTCGCTCTCCAGCAACTGCTCGGGGATGGCCCCGCAGTTGATGGGCACGAACGGTCCGCTCCGGCGCACGCCGGCGGCGTGGATGGCGTGGGCGACCAGCTCCTTGCCCGAGCCGTTCTCCCCGGTGATCAGCACGGTCGCGTCGGTCCCGGCCACGCGCTGCACCAGCGAGAACACCTTGCGGATGGCCTCCGACTCGCCCACCAGCCGGTGGTAGCGCTTCGGCCCCGACAGCGTCACGCCGCCGCGCGTCAGCTCGATCGCCCGCACGTGGAAGGCGCGACGCAGCGTGACCTTCAGCTCCTCGAGCTCGACCGGCTTCCCGTACCAGTCCACCGCCCCGCGGTGGATGGCGATCAGCGCGTTCTGCGGATCGTCGTTGCCCGTGACCATGATGATCTTGGTCAGCGGGTGCTCGTCCACGATCTCGTCGAGCAGTTGCAGGCCGTCCTCGGGTCCGCCCCCGGCGCGCAGCGTCAGGTCGAGGGTCACCACGGCCGGGTGCTCCTCGCGCACCAGCCGCCGCGCCTCGTCGGGCGAGGAGGCGGTCAGCACCTCGTATTCGTCCTGGAGCCCCCAACGCAACTGGTTGAGGATGTGCTCCTCGTCGTCCACGATCAGGATCTTCTCGCGGCTCATGCACTCGTCCCCGCGTTCTCGGGTTGGGTGGCCGGCAGGTGCACGGTGAAGGTCGTGCCCGCGCCCGGGCGGCTCTCGACCGTGATGGCCCCGCCCATGGCCTGCACGATGCTGCGACACTGGCTCAGGCCGATGCCCAGCCCGGTCGGCTTGGTGGTCGCGAACGGCCGGAACAGCGACGTGCGGATGAACTCCTCGCTCATGCCCCGCCCGGTGTCCCGCACGCGGAAGACCAGCGCGGCATCACCGTCGGGCCCGGTGGCGGGCTCGGCGGACAGCGAGATCTCGCCGGCCCCGCCCAGCGACTCGCGGGCGTTGGTGAGCAGGTTGACCAGCACGCGCACCATCAGGCGCCGGTCCAGCATCACCGTGCCGGCCCCGTGATTCTCGCAACGGAAGCGCACACCGTCGCTCGCCGGGTCGGCTCCGGCCAGCCCGGCCGCGACCGCGGCCTCGTCGAGCACGCCCCGCACGTCGCAGGGCACGAGGCTGAGATCGGTCGGCCGCGCCATCCCCGCCACCTGGTTGGTGAGCTGGGTCAGGCTGGCGACCGTGCCCTCGAGCGTCTTGAGCGTGTCGCGCTGGAAGTCGGGGTTGTCCATGTAGCGACGCGCGTTCTGCACCACGAGCGAGAGCCCGGAGATCTGGTTCTTGACGTCGTGGAGCACGTAGCTGGAGAGCCGGTTCAGCGACTCGAGCTGCCGCGCCTCGGCGAGCTGCTCGGCCATCCGCGCGAACCACAGCACGGCGCCGAGGTGCCGGGCGAGCGAGCCGAGGAACTCGGCGTCCTCGAACGAGTACTCGTCGCCGTCGCGCTTCCGCGACAGCCAGAGCAGGCCGACCATCTTCTCACCGGCCTGCAGCGGCGCGCAGGCCGCCGCCTCCATGACCTGGATGGCGGGACGGTTCTCGACCGCGATCGGGATCAGGTCGAGGTCGTGCCGCAGGTCGTGGAAGATGATCGGAGTGCGCGTCCGGTCCAGCTCGCGCACCAGCGTGTTCGCGGGCTCGATCACGCTGGGCAGCCCCGCGGGCCCGTGCAGCAGGCGGAACGGCGCGGCCGTCCCCGGCAGTCCGGCCAGACGCTCGTCGCGCGCGTAGACGGCCACCGACTCGGCACCGAAGATCGAGCCGACCAGCGACTCGATCTGGCGGCAGACGTCCTCGAGGCGAGCCGTGGGCACGATCCCCGCGCTCACCCGCTCCCACTCGCGCCGGTAGTCGTAGCGGTTGGCGTAGAGGTTCCGGTCCACGAAGTGCTTGACCGCGCGGTTGGCCCGCGGGCTCACCGCCAGCACCAGCCCGCCCCCACCCACCAGCAGGTAGAAGCCCAGGCTGGCCACGTGCCGGGCCTGCGGCGACAGCATCGGAACCACCTTGGACAGCACGGTCATCAGCAGCAGGAAGCCGCCGGCCAGGGTGAGCGACACCGAGGAGTAGTAGATGACCGGCCGGGCCACCGGCACGCTCATGTCCGAGAGCCGCCGGCGGGCCAGCGCCATCGCCGTCACCGTGCCGGCGACGAACAGCGGGATGCCGCTGGCCGCCAGCCACGCCACCTGCAGCTCGCCGTAGAGCAGGCCGCCGGAAACCAGCAGCAGCTCGCTGAGGATGCCGAGCACGAAGGCGACGAACAACGGGCGCAGCCAGCGCTGCGTGTGCGCCGGGGCGATGCGCAGCATGCTCTCGAAGTTCATCCCGATGACCACCATCACGACCACGAGGTACATCAGGTAGATCTTGCCGAGCGAGCCGAGGTGGATCACCGCCGCGCCCCGCACGCCGGTCACGCCCCGCACCACCCAGTCGCCACCGGCGATCGCCCACAGGATCACGCAGCCGACCAGCGCCAGCATCAGGTAGGCGCCGGCGTCGCGGATCTGCTTCCACGGGTCCGGCCGCGCCAGCACCACGCTCAGCGCCAGCCACAGCCACGACGCCAGCGCCGACACCCCGGCCAGGTACGTGGCCCAGGCGCGTCCCGACAGGGCCGGGTCGGCCTGCGCGAAACCGACCGTGCCCGCCTGGAAGGCCGCCACGCTGAGGAAGGCCGAGGAGAACAGCAGCGTCACCAGCCAGTGTCCGCGCCGCAGGAGCGCCAGCAGACCGATCACCGCGGACAGCAGCGCGCTGGCGGTGAGGATGCTGACCTGCAAGGGCCAGTACGTCAGGTTCAAGGCTCCCTCCTATCGGGACGTGTCGCCGAGGCGCTCCAGCGCCTGCCGCACGCGATCATGCAATCCCGCGTCCCCGGCGCGCCACTCGGCCGCCCGGTACAGCTCGATCGCCAGGTCGGTGTCCTTCAACTCGTCCGCCGCCGTCTCTCCCGCCCGGGCCAGCAGCCCGGGATCGAGCGGCGCGTCCGGGTACCGCTTCAGCATCGCCGCCAGCGCCCCGCAACCGCGGCGCGACTCGCCGATCTCCAGCAGCAGGAGCGCCCGGGCCTCGCCCACGCGCACCTGCACGCTGTCGTCCTGCTGGCCCGCCAGCAGGCCCTCCATCGCCTGCAGGGCGTGCCCCGCCTCCGCCAGCCCCAGATCGCGCTCCCCTCTCGCCAGATGACGCCGCACGAGATGGATCTGCGCCTCCAGGGCCAGCCGGTGGGTCGGCACCGCGCTGGCCAGCGCATGATACTCCCCGCGGGCCTGGTCCCAGCGGCCCAGGTCCTCGAGCAGCCGGGCCCGTTCGTAGCGCGCCCGGGCCAGCGCGTCAACGTCCTCGGGGGCTTCCTCGATGAGCCGCTCGTAGGTCGCGAGCGCCGAGTCCGCGCGAGCGCCCGCACGCCAGACCCGCGCGGTGAGCAGCAGGCCGGCCGGACGCTGCTCGGGCCCGCAGCCCGCCGCCGCCCAGCGCGCGTAAGGCAGCGCCGAGTCCGGGCCCACCCCCGCCAGCGCCCGCTCGGCCAGCGCGAAGACCAGCCGCGGCGCCGCCCCGGCCGCCACCCGCTCGGCCAGCGCCGTGCGCAGCGCGGCCAGCGAGCCGGCGGCGTCGCCCCGTGCCCAGCGCGCCTCGCTCAGGCGCAGACACAGACCGGCGATCTCCGGCCGACCCCGCAGACCGGGCACGAGCCCGAGGTAGAGCCGCTCGGCCGCGCGCAGCACCGAGTCCAGGCCCGCCGCGTCCCCGCGCGCGCGCCGGGCCCGCGCCACGTAGAGCGGCGCGTCGAGCACCACGCCGAGCGGCTCGCCGTCCGGCGCGATGGCCGGGTACTCCCGGGCCACGCGGCTCCACGCCGCCTCGGCCTCGCCGGCCCGTCCGGACCGCTCGAGCAGGCGCGCCCGCTCCACCGCGGCCGCCAGCGACACCGGCAGCACCGCGCGGAAGGTCACGCGCACGCGCTCGTAGCCCGCCGCCGCCGCCCCGGGCCGATCCTGCAGCTCGTCGAGCCGCGCCTCGAGCATCGCCGCGCGCCCCGCGGCCTCGAGCACCCCCTCGGCGTACGGAGAGCCAGCGCGTGCGCGCTCCAGCCAGCTCGCGGCGGGGAAACGCCCGGTCACCGCCCGGCAGGCGGCCTCCGCCCGCTCCCAGTCCCGCGCCGTCGCCACCTCGGGATTGAGCGCGATGCGCTCGACCGCGCGGCGCGCGTGCCACGTGCCGCGCTCCGCCGACCAGCGCGCCCAGAGTCCGTCGTCGCCGCAGCCGAGCGCCGGCAGCGCCAGCACCGCGGGACACAGCCACCGCACGACGAGGGAACGGGCGCGGGCGCCGTTCATCGCTCGCCCTCCGCGTCGCTCACGGCCCCGAGGAAGACCAGCGTCGAGCTGCCGGCCAGCAGGAACGAGACCAGCAGCCCGACCAGCAGGTCGAGGACCACGAGGCCGGCAACCAGTTCCGGCGTTCCCCGTTCCACGAGGAGATTCGTCCGCCGGCCGAGGAAGTCGAGCGGCAGCAGCGGCAGCAACGCCGCCACGCCCACCACCAGCGCGGCCCAGAAACCCCGCGCCCAGGTGCGCGGCAGGGCCGCGAACGCCGCCCCCAGCCCGCGCCGCTCCAGCACGACCACCGCCGGCAGGTAGAGGAAGAGCGCCTGCAGGACCACCATGGCCGCCAGCCCCGCCGCCTGCCCGGCCCGCAGGGTCATGCCCACGCGTCCCGCGAGCAGGTGCCCGATCGCGACCGAGAGCCCGAAGGCCAGCACGTTGAAGGGCAGTTGCACGAGCACCAGCGCGAGCGAGCGCGGCGCCACGCGGAACCAGCCCTCGCCGACCGCGACCCGGGCGCCGCGCCAGTCCGAGGCGAACAGCGTCACGCTCCAGCCGGTGGCGATCGAGCCGACCAGCGCCGCCACCACGAGGTCGGCGCGGTCGTACAGCAGGGGCAGGGCGCGGAAGAAGTCCGGGTAGTGCAGCGCCGCCTCGCCGGCCCCGGCGCGGACGAGCGGCGCCAGCACCCAGGCCAGCCACGGCCGCGCGAACGCGGTGAGCGCGGCCAGCACCAGCGCCTGCACCAGGCCGAGCACCAGCCAGGGTGTCCACAGCCGCGCGGACCCCATGCGCCGCAGCGTCCGCCACAGCGCCTGGCCCGCCAGCACCGTCTGTTCGAGGGCGTTCATCCGCCGGCCTTCCCCTCCGCCCGCCCGAACACCGCGGGCAGGGCGCGCGCCACGCGCGCCGTGAGATCGTCGAGCGCCTCCGTGGCCGCCACCTCGTCCCCCGGTCCCACCCGCATCTCCACCCGCACGAACGCCCCCCAGGAACGGTTGTCGAGCGCGCCGGCCAGCGCCATCTGCCGCTGCATGGCGGCGACGTCGGTGGTGGCGAGTCCGGCCGTGGTCCACCAGTGGTAGACCAGCCGTCGCTCGTGGCCCCGGATCGCGCGGAAGACGTTCACCTCGAGGGTGCCGTCCCCGAGGGGCACGCGGTGCCGCCCCAGCGGCTGCACGACGTAGCCCTGCGATTCATAGCATACGCGCGGGTCGTGCGCCCCGTAGCGTCGGTTCTGGTGGTAGACGATGGTGAGCCAGGCAACCTGGCCGCCCCGCTCGTAGCGGCGCACCAGCACGTCATCGGCCTTGAGTTCCTCGAGCACCGCGTCCTCGAACGACAGCTCCGAACCGCTCCAGGCGCCGAATTCCGTCGGGCAGGCGCGCAGCACGCCGTGGCCCGCCGCCAGGTTCACCGGCGGATGGAGCCCCACGTAGCCCGCGGTCGCGGCCAGCAGGACAAGCACGCTCCCGGCGATCCACGCCCCGCCCCGGCGGACCGCCGGCACCGCCGCGGGCGCGGCGGCGGCGGGCGGCGGATCGCTCCGCGGCCGCAGCAGCGCCCAGGCCGCCAGCAGGCCGAGCAGGGAGAGCCCGTAGGTGAGGTAGCCCGAGACGTCGTGGAACAACCCGACCGCGCGGCGGATGCCGGCGTAGTGGGCGGTCACCGCCAGCAGGGTGATGCGCAGGGCGTTGCCCGCCATCGCCATCGGCACCGCCAGCGCGACCAGCAGCAGGCGCCGCCAGGCACCGCCGCGCAGCATCGCCGCGAACAGCACGCCGGTCGCCAGCATGGCCAGCAGCGAACGCAGGCCGCTGCACGGGTCCTCGATCTCCAGCGCCCCGCCGGTCACCCACAGGGTCATGCCGCTGCGCTGCAGCGTGGCCCCCAGCCAGGTGGCGGCCTGCGCGGCCACGCTCACCGACACCTCCTTGAGCGCGAAGCTGAGGCGGTTCATCACCACCGGCGGGAAGGTGAGCATGAAGGCCAGGTAGCCGATGGGCAGCGCCAGCACCCGCGTGATCGGCCCACCCAGCAGCGCCAGCGAAAGTCCGAACAGCAGGGCGATCAGCGACCAGCCCTGCAGGGCGAAGACGTCGGCGCGCCGCCCGATCACCAGCATCGCGCAGCCGAGCGCCACCAGCAGGAGCCCGCGCGCCTCGCCCGCCCGTGCCAGACCGCGCAGGCGTTCGCGCCGCAGCGCGACCAGGCCCAGCGCGACCAGCGGCACGAGCGGCCCGTGCGAGTAGTTGTCGTTGGTGGTCCAGACGGCCCACAGCGCGGCGGCGGTACCGCGGTAGGCGAGGACGAGCAGCAGCACCCCCACCGCCACCGCGAGCGCGGATCCCCACCGCCCGGCCGGCGCCACCCGGCGCACCGTCCCCGCGCCCCGCGGCACCGGCATCAGTACACGCCCCGCGACGAGAAGAGGACGAACGGCGTGCGCAGCACGATCCACAGGTCGAGCCACGGGGACTGGTGCTCGACGTACCAGCGGTCGTAGGCGACCTTCCGGTCGAGCGGGATGTCGTCGCGTCCGTGGATCTGAGCCCAGCCGGTCACGCCGGGCTTGAGCGCGTCCACGCCCGCCCGCTGCCGCAGCGCGACGAGGTCGTCCTGGTTGTGCAGCGCCGGACGCGGCCCCACCAGGGTCATCGCGCCGCCCAGCACGTTGAGGAGCTGGGGCAGCTCGTCCAGGCTGGTCCGCCGCAGCCAGCGCCCCACCCGCGTGACCCGCTGCGAGCCCGGGCCCACCAGGTGCGAGGCCAGGTCCGGCGTGCCCACCTGCATGGTGCGGAACTTGAAGATGGTGAACTCGCGCGAGCCACGCCCGATGCGGCGCTGGCGGAACAACGCCGGGCCCGGCGAGTCGAGACGGATGGCCAGCGCGATCAGCACCAGCAGCGGCGACAGCACCAGCAGCGCCGTGGCCGAGACCAGCACGTCCACGCCCCGCTGCAGCCGTCCCGCCGCCCCGCACGGTTGCGGCGCGACGTCGCGACCGTGCGCCAGCCGCCGCACCTCCTCCAGCACGCCGACCAGCTTCGCTCCCACCGCGCGCCGCGAGTAGCGCGCCTCCACGTAGGCCGGGCCCGCCGCGCCCAGCCGGGCTCGCCGCTCCGGGTCCGCGGCCAGCCCGGCGATCGCCTCCGCCAGCGCCGCCCCGTCCTCGGGCGGCACCACCACGCCGCCGCCGGATTCCTCGACCACCCGCGCCGCGTCGCCGCGCACCGCGGCCACCACCGGGCGGCCGCAGGCGAGGTAGTCGAAGAGCTTGACCGGGATGGTCTCGCCGCAGAAGGGGTGCTCGCGGGTGGTGGCCACGCACAGGTCGGCCGCGGCGATCTCGGCCACCAGCTCGGTGGGCGGCACGCTGGGCCGGAACTCGACGCGCTCCAGTCCCGCGGCCCGGGCGCGCTCGACCAGCGCCGGCTTGTGCACACCGTCACCGATCAGCCGGAAGCGCACGTCGGTCCGTTCGCGCAGGCGCTCGGCGGCGTCGAGCAGCGCGTCCATGCCGTGGATGAGACCGTGCGTGCCCGAGTAGAGCACCGTGAGACCGTCCGGCCCCGCCGGTCGGGGCGGCACCGGGCGGAACAGGTCGGTGTCGGCGCCGTTCGTGATCAGCACCAGGCGTCCGGTGTCGAGGCCGGCGCGCTCGAAGGCCCGCAGCATCCCGGGCGTGACCGCGATCACGCGACCGGCGCGACGCTGCAGGAAACGGGCGTAGGCCTCGAGAGCGCCCGCCACCGCCCCCGGCCGCATCTCGCCCAGCGCCACCGCCGCCGCCGGCCAGTCGTCCCGGCAGTCGAGCACCAGCGGCGCGCGGTGCCGCTGCGCCGCCAGCCAGGCCGTGCCCCCGAGGAACAGCGGCGGGATCGTGGCGAAGACCACGTCGGCGCGCGTGCCGGCCAGCGCCGGTCCCAGCGCCGAGGTTGCGAAGCTGACGTGGTTCCACAGCCGGCGGATCGCCGTCTTGCGCGGCGAGGCGTGCAGCCACACCCGCTCGACCTCCACGCCGCCCAGCCGCTCGCGCGCGTGCCGCACGCCGCGGTAGTCGGGGTGGATCACGCCGGCCGGATGGTTGGGCAGGCCGGTGAGCACGCGCACCTCGTGCCCGGCCCGCTCCAGCGCCCGCGCGAAGTGCAGCGCCCGCGCCGGGGCCGCCCCGGTCTCGGGCGGGAAGTACTGGGTGACGAACAGCACGCGCATCCGCTTCCCTCCGCTCACGACGTCCGCAGACGCGAGCGCAGCGCGCGCACCAGTGGCCGCGACCGCCACAGCGCGTCGTGCCAGCGCGCCTCCACCGCGTTCGGCAGCGCCCAGGCGGCCCCGCCGCCGAGGCGGCAGTGGATCTCCACGCGCTCGCCACCCAGCTCGCGCTTGAACTCGGTCACCCCGCCCCAGTTCATCCAGTGGCAGCCGCGCTCGTGGGCGCCGCGCAGCGCCTCCCAGGCCAGCAGCGCGTTCACGCCCAGGCGACGGGCCTCGGCGTTGGAGCCGTTGGCGCGGTACTCGATTGTACCGCCCGGGGTCACACCGAAGCCCGAGCCCGCGCCGACCTCGCCGTCGCGCACCGCCACCAGCAGCCACATCCAGGGCAGCTCCCATTCCCGCCAGTCCTCGCCCGACTCCGGTGTCCCGGGCGCCAGCTCGGGCACGCGGTGACCGTGCATCAGGTCCACCTCGCGTCGGATCACCGCGAAGGCGCGGCGCTCCTCGACGCTCGCCGCCTCGCGCACCACCCAGCCCTCGCGGATCGCCCGCTTCACCGCCCGCCGCTTGTTGACGTCGAACTGCGCGAGGAGCTGCTCGCCATCGGCGTCGGTGGGCCGCATCAGCGTCGCCCCGGCCCGGAAGCCGCCGCGGCTCGCCGGCACCGCGAGCGGCAGCAGGCAGCGCAGGCGCCGGCCGCCGGCCACCCGCCGGGCCGCCGCCATCAGCCAGTCGCCGTCGTCCGGCGTCAGCCCGGCGGCGCTGCCCCGGTCCGGCGCGGCGACGATGGCCTGCCAGCGCCACGGCCAGCCCGACAGCAGCACGGGGCCCCGCACGCGCAGCACGATGGCGCCGCGGCGGCCACCCTCGTCCACCTGCACCGCCACCGCGTGGCGGCCGTGCCGGGCCTCCCAGGCCAGGTAGCGCGGGTCGAAGGAGAAGTTGGCGTGCGGACAGGCGCTCAGCGTTCCGCCCCAGGCGCGCTCGAAGTCGGCGGTCGGCGGCTGCCGGGTGTTCCAGGTCAGCAGGTTCATGTCGTCCCCTTCACGGGATCGCCGGACGGGCGACGACGCACCCCCCAGGTCCCGCGTTCCGCCACCGCGCGGCGGTAGAACTCCTCGTGCCGTCGCGTCATCGCCTCCAGGCTCATGCCCTCGATCACCGCTCGGCGCGCCGCGGCGCCGCGCCGCCGCGCCTCCTCGGGGCG
>CAYNPF010000069.1:0-10179 GCA_964398895.1 uncultured bacterium | reverse complement strand
CCCGCACATGCGCTCCCAGGTGACCGGCGGCCCGGCGTGCAGCACGAGGTCCTCGCGCATGCCGGGGATGACGTCGAGCGCGCGGCCGATACCGACGATGGTCGGCCTGGCCGCGGTCAGCCGCTCGACCGATTGCCGCGTCGCCGCGGCGATGTCGGCGCGCACCGCGCCGTCGGGGCCGAGGCAGCGATCGAGCGCGTCGAGCAGCACCGTGTCGCCGCCGGCCGGCGGGCGCCAGTCCACGTCGGTCGCCGTGCCGCCGGCGCGGCGCAGGTCGGCGGCGAAGGAGGCCAGTCCCAGGTTCACCACGTCCAGATCGGAGCCGAACAGCTCGAGTACGCGGCGGGTGTCCATCAGCGCACCTGCTTCCGCACCGCGGCCGCCAGCGCGGCCGCCGCATGGTTGTCGGACTCGACCACCAGCCCCGCCGCTTCGAGCGCGCGCACCTGGGCGTGGAAGTCCTGGGGATCGTCGGGCGTGCCGGTGACCGAGGCGATGGCCACCAGCCTTGGCCGCCGCCGGCGCGCCTCCGTCACCGCCGCGGCCAGCAGGCCGGCCGGATCGGGATGCGAGCCGTAGCCGATCACACAGTCGAAGAGCAGCAGCGCCGCGGCCGAGTCGGACATCTCCACCGCCAACCGCTCGTTGCGCAGCACGGGCTCGATCATCGGGTGCGGCCGGCCCTGCGTGAACACATCGTCGCCGAGGTCGAGCAGCACGTCGCCCGCCACCGGCTCCACACCGTCCACGCGCAGCGCGCCGGCCTTGTGCAGGTTCGAGCGCACCGCGAGCTCCGCGCGCTTCATCAGCGCCAGCGCCTCCTGCCCGGTGGTGCCACCGCAGAACAGCGCCTTGAGCACCGCCCCCGGCGGCAGCTTCGCCACCAGCGCCGCGACCTTCGCCGGATCGGGCGCCGCGTCCGCCTCGGGCACGTCGGGCACACCGGCCAGCCGGCAGGCCCGGCGCGCCGCGTCGGCCAGCGAGTCGGCGAAGACCACCCGCCCCTGCTCCGCGCGGGGAGCGGTACCCGCGCGAAGCGTGGGTCCCCCCACGAAGTGCACGACCGCGGGCTTGCCCGCCGCGGCCAGCGTCGCCACCACCTGCGCGGCCACCTCGGCCGCCGGCGGCTTCGACACCACCACGATGACCGTCGTCGCCGCGTCGGCCGCCAGCGCCTCGATCCCGAGGCGCATCATCAGCCCGCCGACCTCCACCGACAGGTCGCGCCCGCCGGTGCCGATCGCCTGCGAGATGCCGCCGCCCAGCCGGTGCACCAGGCTGGTGATCTCCTGGATGCCGGTGCCGGCGGCGCCGACCACGCCGATCGGACCGCGACGCACGGCGTTCGCGAAGGCCAGCGGCCGGCCGTCGAGGATGGCGGTGCCGCAGTCGGGGCCCATCAGCAGCAGCCCGCGCGCGACCGCCTCGCGTTTGAGCGCGACCTCGTCAGCCAGCGACACGTTGTCGGAGAACAGCATGACGTGCCGGCCCAGCCCCAGCGCCCGCCGCGCCTCGCGGGCGGCGTGCTCGCCGGGCACCGAGATCAGCACCAGGTTGGCCGACGGTCGCACGCGCACCGCCGCTGCCAGCGAGGCGGGGCACGTCTCCTCGCCCGCCCCGCTCGTCGTCGGAGCGTGCAGTAGCTTCTCCAGCTCGGCCTCGACCGCGGCCGGGGCCTCGGCACCGCCCCGCACCGCGATCAACAGGTCGTTGGGTGTCGCCGCCGCCAGCGCCTCGCCGCCGTAGCCCTGCGCGGCGAGCAGCTCGTGGTTGTGCGGCGTGCCCATCGCCACCACCGCGTCCTCGACGCCGGGCAGGCCCTTGAGCGCCTGCGAGACGCGCATCAGCAGCACCGAGTCGTGGTACGAGTCCTTGCGGACGAGGACGAACGCGGCCACGTCAGGCCCCCGCCTTCCCGCCGCCCTTCGCGCGCTCTGCGGCCGCGCGCTTCAGCCCGAGGTAGACGGTCTCGGGATCGAGCGGCAGCTCGAAGAACTCGACGCCGGTGGCGTAGGCCAGCGCGTTGCCGATCGCGCCGGGCACCGAGATCATCGGGTGCTCGGCCACGCCGCGCGCGCCGTAGGGCCCCTGCGGATGCGGGGTCTCGACGAACAACTGCCGCATCTCGCGCGGCACGTCCTTGGCGGTCGGGAGCTTGTAGTCGGTGAAGGTGTTGTTCACCAGCCGGCCGTGGTCGAAGACGAACTTCTCCATGACCGCCGAGCCCAGGCCCTGCAGGACGCCGCCGATCACCTGCATGCGGCACTGCTGCAGGTTGATGACCTTGCCGGCGTCGAAGGCCGACACCAGCTTGAGCACCTCGATGTGACCGGTGTCGGTGTCCACCTCGAGTTCGACGCCGTGCGCGCCGTAGGTCCAGTTGAGCGCCGGCCGGCCCTGGCCGGTCTCGGGATCGAGATTGGTCAGGCCCTGGGCGATGTAGCGCCCGCGGCCGATGATCGGCCCGCCGATGCTGTGGCCGTCCGGGAAGACGAAGCCGAGCACGAACCGGCTGTAGTCGAGCTTCGCCTCGGGCTTGCCCTTCACCCACACCCGGCCGTCGCCGCACTCGATCTCGCCCACCGGCACGTCGAACGCCTGCGCCGCGACGGCGCGGATCTGGTCGAGGGCGTCGCGCGCCGCCTGGATGACGGCGTTGCCGCCCATCACCGTGAAGCGGCTGGCCACCGTCTGCCAGTCGTAGGGCGTGAAGTCCGTGTCGCTGTCCCACGGCACCCGCACCTTGTCGAGCGGCAGCTTCAGCTCGTCGGCGGCGATCTGCGCCAGCGCGGTGTAGGTGCCCTGGCCGTAGTCCACGCCGCTCACCAGAACGTTCACCGAGCCGTCGCCGTTGAACAGGATGCTGGCCGAGCACGAGGTGTAGGTCGGCATGGCCGGCGCCTTGTGCAGCATCGCCACGCCCTTCGCCCGGCGCTTGCCCGAGCCCGGGGCCGCCGGCGGCTGCGGGCCGGCTTTCGCGTCCCAGCCGATCGCCTCGCTCACCAGGCGCAGGCACTCCTCCGGCCGGCCGTGGCCGACGGTGAAGGGCTCGCCGGTGATCGTGGTCTCGCCGACGCGCAGCAGGTTGCGGCGGCGGAACTCGACCGGGTCCATGCCGATCGCGCGCGCCACCAGGTCCATGTTGCGCTCGATGCCCCACAGCACCTCGAGGTGGCCGAAGCCGCGGTAGGCGGTGCCGTGGATCTTGTTCGTGTAGACGACCTTCGAGTCCACCTTGCAGTGCGGGATCACGTACGGCCCGGCGCCCGAGTAGGCGGCGGCGCGGCCGACGTTCACACCGTAGTCGGCGAAGGCGCCGGCGTCCCACAGGTAGGTGGTCTCGAGCGCGGTGATGCGCCCGTCCTTCGTCACGCCGGTCTTGATGATGCTCTCCAGCCCCTGGCGCGACGGCAGGGTGTTGAACTCCTCCTCGCGCGTGGCCGCCAGCTTGACCGGCCGGCCGCCCGCGGCCTTCGACAGGCAGTAGACCAGCGGCTCGAGGTGGATGCCGGCCTTGCCGCCGAAGCCGCCGCCCACGTAGGGGATGCGCACGCGCACCTTGTGCTCCGGCAGGCCGAAGGTATGGCAGAACAGGCTCCGCACGGTGAACGGCGACTGCGCCGAGGTGACGATCTCGACCTCGCCGTCGGGACGCGCGGTGACGATGGCGGTGTGCGTCTCCATCGGCACGTGCTGCACCGCGGGGTTGCGGAAGCGGAACTCGAAGACGCGATCCGCCTCGGCCATGCCCTTCGCCGTGTCGCCCTTGCGGATCTTCTGGTGGTGGGCGATGTTGTGCCCGGGCTGCGGGAAGAACACGCCCTTCATCCACGAATAGCCGGCCAGGCCGGGATGCACCTGCGGCGCGCCGTCCTGCATCGCCGCGTGCACGTCGAGCACCGGCTCGAGCGGCTCGTACTCGACCTCGATCGCCAGCGTGGCCAGCTTGGCCTGGATCCAGGTCTCGGCCGCCACCGCCGCCACCGCCTCGCCCTGGTGATGCACCGTGCCACGGGCGAGGATGTCCTTGTCCTCCATGTAGAGGCCGAGCTTGTAGGGCACGTCCTCGCCGGTCAGCACCGCCTTCACGCCCGGCATGGCCTTCGCCTTCGACACGTCCATGCGCTTGATGCGCGCCGAGGGATGCGGCGAGGTCAGGATGCGGGCGTGCAGCATGCCGGGCAGGACCATGTCGTGCACGAAGGTGGCCGAGCCGGTCACCTTGGCGATGCCGTCCACGCGGTTGGCTTCGCCGCCGACGTAGGGCGACGTCGGCGCCGGCTTCGGCTTCCAGGTGCCGCTGGCCACCGCCTCGACGGCGTTGACGATGGGCTCGTAGCCGGTGCAGCGGCAGTAGTTGCCGGCCAGCGCCTCGACGATGTCGGCGCGGCTCGGGTGCGCCTTGCGCTGCAGCAGCGCGCGGGCCGAGGTCAGCATGCCCGGCGTGCAGAAGCCGCACTGGATGGCGCCGAAGTCCACGAACGCCTGCTGCAGGTCGGACAGCCGCCCCGCTTCGGGCGTCTCGGCCGCCGCGGTCTCGATCACCGCGCCGTCGGCCTCGACCGCGAACACCAGGCAGGAGTTCACCGGGCGGCCGTTCAACTGGATGGTGCACAGGCCGCACTCGCCGATGTAGCAGCCCGACTTCACCTCGTGGTGGTGCAGGTCCTCGGCCAGCAACTGGTGCAGCGTGCGCTCCGGCGGGACCTCGAGCGTGGTGGTCTCGCCGTTGACGGTCAGCGTGATGGTCCGCAGGCTCATGATGCCCTCCCCGCACCGAGCAACCGGCGGGCCAGCCGGCGGCACAGCGCCGCGGTCATCTCGCGCCGGTACTCGGCCGAGCCGCGCACGTCGTCAATGGGCTGGATGTGCTCGAGCGCCCGCTGCGCCAGGCGCTCGCCGGTCGCGGCCGGATCGGCGCCGCAGCCGACGCCGTCGAGCGGCGGGATCAGCACCGGCTTCACCGCGCAGGAGCCGATGGCCACGCGCAGCGTACCGGCCTTCGCGTCCCAGGCGAGGGCGGCGTTGACCACCGCCAGGTCGTGCCCGTTCGAGCGCTTGATCTTGTCGAAGCCGCTCACCACCCCGGCCGGCGGCGGCACCACCACCGCGGTCACCAGCTCGTCGGGCGCCAGCGCCACGCGGCGCACGCCGAGGAAGAAGTCGGCGAGCGGCGCCTCGCGCGTGCCCTTCGGCCCGACGACGCGCAGCTTCGCACCCAGCACCAGCAGTGGCGGTGCAGTGTCCATGCAGGGAGAGGCGTTGGCGAGATTGCCGGCCACGGTGGCGCGGTAGCGGATCTGCAGCGAGCCGATGGCCTCGGCCCCCTCGGCCAAGGCGGCCAGCTCGCGACGGATGCGCGGCTCCTCGGCGACGTCCTGCACGGGCACGCAGGCGCCGATCTCGAGCCCGCCGTCCGCCGTCCAGGCGATGCGGCCCAGCTCGGGAATGTGCTTGACGTCCACCAGCACTTCGCAGTTCAGGCCGCCGCGCAGCGCGATCGCCAGGTCGGTCCCGCCGGCCAGGACTCGTGCGGCGCCGCCACCCGCGGCCAGCAGCGCGGTGGCCTCGGCCACCGTGCCGGGTCTCTCGTAGCGCAAGCCACTCATCTCGTCTCTCCCCTGCGGCGCACGGTCCGGAACGGCTCCGGACCCGCGACGCACGCCGCGGGCCCGGGAAACGTCCGCACTAGACCGCGGTGAACACCAGTCCGGTGACGTCCTTGCCGTTGATCTCGCGCACCTTGCCGATGTGGGCCCGCACGCGCTGGCCCGTCTTCGGCTCGGTGATGTCCAACTGGCCGGTGGCCCGCACGCCCATGTCCAGCTCGACGATGCCGAGCGTCGTGTAGAGCACGGCGTAGTCGAGCGGCAGGGCGTAGACCCGCGTCCAGGTGATCAGCTTGCCCTCGCCCTCCACCGGCACCGGCTCGAACTTGGTGCCGCGGCAGGCGGGGCAGTAGAAGTGCATCGGATACGAGACCTTGCCGCAGTTCGTGCACTTGGCGGCTTCGACGGTCATGGCCATGTCACACCCCCCGCTTGAGCACGGTGGCGACGACGTTGTTGCCGAAGCCGCCGAAGTTCACGGCAAAGCCGTGCTGGGGCTGGTTCGGCACCTGGTAGTCGCCCGCCTCGCCGCGCAACTGCAGCACCAGCTCCACGATCTGGGACACGCCGGTGTTGCCCACGGGATGACCTCGTGACTTGAGGCCGCCCGACGGGTTGATCGGCAGCTTCCCGCCGATCTTGGTCTCGCCCCGTTCGAGCGCCTTGTGGCCCTCGCCCTTCTTGAAGAACCCGCACTCCTCGCTCTCGGCGATCTCGAGGATGGTGAAGGCGTCGTGCAGCTCGGCGACGTGGATGTCCTTGGGCGCGAGCTTCGCCATGGCGAAGGCCCGTTCCGCCGCCATCCGCACCGCCGTCAGCTCGGTCGGATCCGGCCGGTCCTGCACCGCCTGCGAATCGGTCGCCTGGCCCATACCGGCGATCCGCACCGGCGTCTTCTTGAACTGCTTGGCCATCTCGGCCGGGGCCAGCAGCACCGCCGAAGCGCCGTCGCTCACCGGGCAGCAGTCGAAGAAGCGCAGCGGCTCGGCGATCCACGGGTTGTTGTTGAGCGCGTCCGGCCCGGTGAGGATGCCCTCCATCGTGATGGGAATGCGGAGGTGGGCCTTGCGGTTCTTCGCGCCGTTCGCGTGGTTCTTGATCGCCACCATCGCCAGGTGCTCCGGCTTCAGGCCGTAGCGCTCCATGTAGAGGCGGGTGAACATGCCCGCCAGCGACGGCAGCGTGACGCCGTAGACGTACTCGGCGTAGCGGTGCGACAGGTACGAGACGAACTCGGTCGCCTCGAAGCTGTTGACCTCCTGCATCCGCTCGCCGCCGCACACCAGCACCAGATCGCAGAACCCGGAGGCCACCGAGTGCAGGCCGTGCTTGATCGCCGAGGCGCCGGAGGCCGGGCCGTTCTCGATGGTCTCGGAGACGGTGTGCGGGTAGAGGTTCAGGCGGTCCACCAGCGCGCTCGACAGCCCCGCCATGCGGTTGTTGCGGGCGCTGCCCATGTTCGCCACGTAGACCGCGTCGATCTTCTTCTCGCCGATGCCGGCGTCCACGATCGCGTCGTGCGACGCCTCGCACATCATCTTGAGCAGGCTCCACTGGGCCCGCCCGAACTGGGTCGAGCCGACGCCGATGATGGCCACGTCTCTCATACGCGGGCCTCCAGCGTGTGCTCGATCTGGGTCAGCATCACCTTGAGGTCCGGCTCGCGCAGCGGGTACGACTTCGCCAGCAGCTCGGGCGAGACCGGGCGGCTGCCGGTCACTAGCCGGGACTTGGCCTTGAAGTAGGTGTCGCGCGTCAGCACCCACGACGGCGCGCCGCCCAGCTCGTGCTGGACCTCGAACTTCTTGTCGAGCGGGTACTCGATCATCCAGCGGCGGTGGCCGATCGGACTCTCGGCCACGATCCAGACCTCGTCCTGGCCCAGGTACTCGATGTGGTGCTCCATCTTCGAGGCGAACAGGTGCGAGCCCACGCGCAGGCCGCGCTTCAGCGTCAGCGTGTGGAAGGAGACGCCGTGCTTCTCATCCCACAGGCGCCCGTTGACGATGCCGGCCAGCACGCCGTCAATGACCCCGACCAGGCAGTACTCGTTGCGCACCCGGTAGGTCTTCCAGCCGAGCAACTCGGCGAACAGCCGCGCCGCCACGATGTTGTAGAAGTCGCGGTCCAGCCACGACAGCGGCTGGATGACCTTCAGCATCGTGTCCACCTCGTCCACCGAGGCCTGGCGCACGACCATGGTCTCGCCGCTCGCGAGCAGGACGGCCTTGGGGGGATAGGGGGCCATGGGCAGCACCGGTGGGCGCAACATGGCCTCGAGTTCGTCGATCATGCGCTCCTCCTCGGAGGTGAGGTACTCGCCAGCATCCCAGTCGTAGACGGGAGGGCTCATCACGGGCTCCTGGACTGGACGATTCGCGCCCGCTGCGGGCTCGTGGATCATCCGGGCCAATCGGGTCCACCGTCCCTCGGGGTCGGGAGGGACGGGTCGAAGAGGGTAAGATTGCCACTCCCGCCCGTCGCCCACAAGCGCGGCGCGGCGCGGGCCACGGCGGGCGCGGCGCGGACCGCAACCGGCGCCGGGGCGGGGTGCCCACAACCGGCGGCTGACCGCGGAGTGTCGTGGAGTCGTGTCCGCCGGCGGGCCACCGGTGGGAAGGAGGTCGTGTGCAGCGGACCCTGTGGGCGATGCTGGCGCTCACCGCGGCGCAGGCG
Organism: uncultured bacterium; assembly: GCA_964398895.1. Taxonomy (GTDB): domain Bacteria; phylum Eisenbacteria; class RBG-16-71-46; order RBG-16-71-46; family RBG-16-71-46; genus JANXPZ01. Next base: position 1,894 of record CAYNPF010000069.1, on the reverse strand, counting down.
GCGGTGCTGTTCGGGGCCGCCGGGCGCCTCGATCTGCCGGCCTTCTGGACCTACATCGCGCTGGTGACGGTGCCGACGCTGGCCTCGCTGCTGGCGCTCCACCGGCGCAGCCCCGGCCTGCTCGAAGAACGCATGCGCCCCGGCGGAAGCGGGCGCGACCGCGTCGGCGAGGCCGTGCTGGGCGTGGGCACGGCGGCGACCTGGCTCATCGCCGGGCTGGATGCCGGGCGCTTCGGCTGCACCCACGTGCCGGTCGCGGGCCAGGTCGCGGCGATGATCGCCGCGGCGCTCGGCATCGCCTGGACGGGCTGGGCGATGTGGGTCAACCCCTTCTTCTCCTCGGTGGTGCGACTGCAGTCCGATCGCGCGCAGGCGGTGATCGCCTCCGGCCCCTACGCGTGCATGCGGCACCCAGGCTACACCGGGGGCATCGTGTTCTCGCTGTGCTCGGGCCCGGCGCTCGGCTCGTGGTGGGCGCTGCTGCCAATGCTCGCCGTCGTCGTCGCCATGATCCGGCGCACGGCAATCGAGGACGCGATGCTCGCCGACGGTCTGCCCGGCTACCGCGACTACGCCCGCACCGTGCGCCACCGGCTCGTGCCCGGGCTGTGGTGAGACGCCGACGGTAAACGTGCGACGGCCACCCGGCTCTCCGGGTGGCCGCCGCGTATCCTCAGGTCGCGGAAACGATCACCGCACCACCACCGCCCGCGTCGTCAGCGTCTGCTCCCCGCGCGTCACCGCATCAACACGAGCTTGCGGATCTGGTGGACGCCGGGGCCCGAGAGCCTGACGAAGTACACGCCCGCCCCGGCGCGTGCGCCCGACCTGTCGGTTCCATCCCAGACGACCAACCCGGTGCCCGCGTACCGTTCCTCATTTGCGAGCTGCCTCACGAGACGCCCACCCAGGTCATAGACCCCGAGTTCCACGTGGCCCGCCCGCGCGAGCGAGAAGCGCACACGGGTCGGACCGCGGGTCGGATTCGGACTCGGCGGGAGGAGCCCACTGGCGTCGGGACCAGCCTGCGGTTCGACCGGGCTGGTCATCGGTTCCAGGACGAGATCCCAGACATCGTTGTAGAAGCTGAACCCGAACTTGCATCCTGGCTGGACCCCACCGAACACGCGCACGCGGGGGGTAGTGGGGTAGTACACGACGGCGCTGTGGCCTGCGCGAGCGCCCGGCGACGGATGCGTGTCCAGATAGTCGGGCTCGGATGGCCGCCCCAGAGGGACGGTCCAGGTGTCCCAGGCGCAGAAGCACTGCAAGGTACTCACGTATCCCCCGAACACCACCATGCGGTCCCGCACCGGGTCACGGACCGCGCTGTGACAAGAGCGACCCCACTCGGACGCGTTGCCCGGGTCGAGCACCGTCCAGGTCGGTGAACCACCCAGCGACAGGGCCCAGAAATCGCCGAGGACATCCCCGCCCCAGCCATCGTCTCCACCGAATACGACCATGCTGCCGAGTGCGGGCTCATAGATGGCACTGTGCCCCTCACGCGCAGCCGGTGGCCCCCCCGCGGGACTCAGCTTCGTCCAGGTCGGCGCGGCATCCAACGACAAGGCCCAGACGTCGTTGAGCACCCCCGACGGGCTTCCACCTCCGAATACGATCATGCGCGCGGCGATCGGGTCGTACATCGCGCTGTGCCCCTCACGCGCAGCCGGTGGCACCCCTACAGGACTCAGCTTCGTCCAGGTGGACACGACACCAAGCGACAACGTCCAGACGTCATTGAGATCGCCCGACGAGTCTCGTCCCCCGAACACCACCATGCGGTAGCCCGCCTGATCGTAGATCGCGCTGTGGCCCATCCGTGCGCTGGGTGCCGGCCCAGCCGGCTCGACCTTGGTCCAATCCCCCCCCCACCCTCCCAGTTCCATCA
>CAYNPF010000068.1:0-10242 GCA_964398895.1 uncultured bacterium | reverse complement strand
GCCGACCTGGCCGCCATTGAGCAGGACATGGCCCCCGCCCCACCAGCCCATGCTGAGGGGCTGGCCCCGCTGACGGAGGCCGCGGCATGAAGCACCTGCGCCTGATGGACGAGAACGAGGGCGATGACCCGATTCTCTCGGTGGTGAACCTGATCGACGTGTTCCTGGTCATCATCGCCGCGCTGCTGCTGGCCGTGGCGCAGAGCCCGGCCAACCCGTTCAGCGCCGAGCAGGTCACCGTCATCAAGAACCCGGGCAAGGAAAACATGGAGATCATCGTCAAGGACGGACAGAAGATCGAGCACTACCAGGCCAGCGGCGAGATCGGCGAGGGCCAGGGCGCCAAGGCGGGCGTGGCGTACAAGCTCAAGGACGGTTCCATGGTCTATGTGCCGGAGCCGGGCGCGACGTCCGCGCCCCCTGAGAAATCCTCCGCCGCGCGCGGCGCCGCCCCGGTATAGTCGCCCCGGTCACATGGCGATGCCCGCACCGTGCAAGGGCCATCGCATCATTTTTCGGGAGGTCTTGTGATGAACACAGCGCGTGCGCCACGGCGCATCCATCGTCGCCCTGTGCTTGCTAGCCACCGCCTGCGGCGGCGGTGGCGGTAGCGACCCCGCACCGAGTCCACCGACGCCGACACCAACGCCCACACCGACCCCGCCAGCCCCCGTCTCGGCGCTCACGGCCGCCTGCAGCGGTGCTTTCTGCGGCGCCGCCAGCAACACCCGCTACAGCGGCGAGGGCGTGGGCGTGCTGCTGGACGAGCTGTGGCGGCTCATCGCCGCGGCCGTGGCGCGCGAGGCCGGGGCGGCGGGGGAGACGGAGCATGACTGACGACAAGCACGGGCAGGGCAAGACCTACGACGCGCTCAACGCCCGCGGGCTGACGGCGAAGCGGGAATACGTGCGCGGCCTCGAGCAGCGTCGGGACGCCGAGGCGATCTCGCTGCTGGTGGAGTGCCTGTGCGACGAGTCGTGGTACCTGCGTCAGCTTGCCGAGGAGGCCTTCCTGCACATGGGCGAGGAGCACGCCGCCGTGCTGGTGCCCCTGCTCGAGCAGGGACTGTGGTTCACGCGCTCGAGCGCGGCGACGGTGCTGGGCAGGCTGGGCTACGCGCCCGCCGTGCCGGGGCTGCTCGCCCTGGCCGACGACAAGAACCGCAGCGTGGCCGAAGCGGCGCGCGAGGCGGTGCTGGCGATCGGCCGCGCGAGTGGCGCGGCGCGGATCGCGCACGAACTGCACCACATGCCGCCGGAGCGGCGGCAGCGCTGGCGGGGCGAGATCGGCGCGCGCGATGCCGGGCTGCTCGAGCGGATCGAGCGGCTGATGGGCAACGACGAGATCATGGGGGTGGTGGATGCCGACGCCCTCACCGACGACCACCCGGTCGTGCGGGCGAGCGAGGACGGTTTCGAGTGGGAGGTCCTCACCCGCCCCGTCTCGCCCCGCCCGGAGGACGGCGGTCCGTCGCCGGCGGGTGGAACCCCGTCACCCGAGAAGCGCAACGCGCCCCCCGGACGCGGGGAGGATGAAGCCGGTCCCGGCGCTTGAGGCGCGCATCCTCCTGTCCCGCTCGCCCGGGGCGAGCGACGAGCACGAGGCCTGGGCGGCGGCCGCCGAGCCGGAGCGCGACGAGGCGTTTCGCGTGGCCCGGCGTCTCGAGCGGATCGGCGTGCGGACCCTGCCGCGGGACGAGGCCGACTACCCCACCGGCCTGCGCGACCTCGCGGATGCGCCGCGCGTGCTCTTCGTGCGCGGCCGGCTGCCGGAGCGCGATCGGACCGTGGCCATCGTCGGCTCCCGCGCCGCCTCGCCCTACGGTCTCGCCCAGGCGGAGTCCCTGGCCGCCGACCTGGCGCGGGCGGGCTGCGTCGTGGTGAGCGGGCTGGCGCGCGGGATCGACGCCGCGGCGCACCGCGGCGCCCTCGCGGTGGGCGGCGCGAGCGTCGCCGTGCTGCCCGGCGGACTCGACGCGGTGACCCCGCGGCATCACGCGGCCCTGGCCGAGTCGCTGTGCGTGCGGGGCGGGCTGGTCAGCGAGCGCGCCTCGGGACCGCCGCAGCCCTGGGTCTTCCTCGAACGCAACCGGCTGATCGCGGCGCTGGCGGCGGTGACGGTGGTGGTCGAGGCCGCCGTGCGCAGCGGCGCGCTCAGCACGGCGGCGGCGGCGCGACGGCTCCGCCGGCCGGTGCTGGCCGTGCCGGGGGACGTGGACCGCGAGACCAGCCGCGGCACGCACGCGCTGCTGCGGGCGGGGGCGGGCTGGTGCGAGCGGGCGGGCGACGTGCTGCGCGTGCTCGACGGCGGCGGAGCGGACGCGGGCAGCCGCCTGCGGGCGGCGCTGGCGGTCGCGCCCCGCACCGCCGACGAACTGGCGAGCGCCGCCGGCCTGCGGGTGGACGAGACGCTGGCGCTCCTGCTCGAGCTGGAATGGGCGGGGGCGGCGGAGCCGCTCCCGGGGCAGCGCTGGCGGAGGGCGTCGTGAAGCCCGCCGATGCCCTGCTGACGCTGCTGGCGCGCGGCACGCTGGGCGGCCTGGGCGCGTTGCCCTGGGCGCGGGCCCGGGCGGTCGGCGAGCGGCTCGGCGACGCCGTGCGCGCTCTGGGGGTGCGGCGGCGGGTGGCCGAGGCGAACCTGGCGCTGGTCTTCCCCGGCTGGAGCGCGGCGGAGCGGGCGCGCGTGTTGCGCGAGCACTACCGCGAGCTGGGGCGCGTGACGGCGGAGTACGGGCACCTCGACCGGCTGGCCCGGGCCGCGGCGGGCGAGGTGATCGTGGACGCGAGCGGGCTCGAGCTGCTCGAACCGTGGCGCGGGCGCGGCGTCATCGTCATGAGCGGGCACTACTCGAACTTCGAGTTGCTCGGCGCCTGCGTCGGGCGCATCAACCCGGTGGACTTCCTGGTGCGCCCGCTGTCCAACCCGGGCGCCGAGGCGCTCATCTCCGGCATCCGGGCTCGCGCCGGGGTGGGCTGCATCAGCACCGCGCTGGGCACGCGCGGGATCTACGACGCGCTGGCCGCGGGGCGCTGGGTGGCGATCCTCGGCGACCAGGACGCGCGGCGGCGCGGCTGCTTCGTGCCCTTCCTCGGCCGGCCGGCGAGCACGGCGGCCGGCCCGGCCCGCGTGGCGCTCCGAACCGGCGCGCCGATCATCATGGGCTTCCTCGAGCGACGCTCCGACGGGCGCTTCGACCTGGTGGTGCGCGGTCCGTTGGTGCCGCCCGAGCCGGAGGCGCCGGGGGCGGTGGAGCGGCTGACCGCGCTGCACACCGCGGTGCTCGAGGAGCGCGTGCGGGCGCGACCGGAGCTGTGGTTCTGGCTGCACCGTCGCTGGAAGACGTCGCCGCCGGCGGGAGGTGCGACGGGAGGGAACGGGGGATGAGCGAACCGGTCGTTGGACGCACGTCGCGCCACGCGGTGCGCGTGTGCTACGCCGACACCGACCAGATGGGCTTCGTCTACTACGGGAACTACCTGCGCTGGTTCGAGATCGGTCGGACGGAGATGCTGCGCCAGTGCGGGATGAGCTACCGCGAGGTGGAGGCGGCCGGCATCCGCCTGCCGGTGCTGGAGGCGCGCTGCCGCTACCTGAAGCCGGCGCGCTACGACGACGAGGTCGTGATCGAGACGACGCTGGCCGAACTGGGCCGCGCCTCCATGCGCTTCACCTACGAGGTGCGGCGCGGGGCGGACGGCGAGCTGCTCGCCCGCGGCGAGACCGCGCACTGCTTCCTCGATCCGCACGGCCGGCCGGTGCGCCCGCCGGCGTTCTTCCTCGCCCTGCTGTCCGGCGACGGCGCCCGGTGAGCGCCGTCGGCTCGCTCAGCTCGTGAAGCCGATGCCCTTGGACGGTCCCTGCTCGCCCGGCACCTTGATGGCGCCGAACTGCGCCTCGTACTTGCGCAGGTTCTGCTCGAGGGCGTTGAGTAGCATCTTGGCGTGCTGCGGGGTCATGAGGATGCGGGCGTAGACCCGCGCCTTGGGCAGCCCGGGCAGCGTGCGGGCGAAGTCGAGGATGACCTCCGAGGGGGAGTGGGCGATGAAGGCGATGTTCGAGTAGATGCCCTCCGCCTCCTTTTCGCCGATCTCCACCTGGATCTGCTGCGGCGCCTGGCCTTGGTGATTTTCCACGACGGGCTCCTGTTCGCACCCAATCGGTGCACGGGTCCAACGGCCGGTGGGGCGTCGCCCCACCACCACCACCTCCCGCACCTTATGAGCCGGCGGCGCTAGCGTCAAGCCCACGGCGAAGTTAGGTGAGCTCGTGGCGGGATGCCCGCCGGCGTGCAGGCTGCACCGCCCCGCGGGGTGAGGTGGCATGCGGCTTGCGCCATGGTGTGGGCGGGTAGAACCGTGTTCCCACCATCCGGGAGGCACCCTTGACTGCGGAATCCCCACGGGGCGGAGCGGCGCGCGGCGTGCCGGGCGTCGAGGTCGGCTTCGGGCTGCAGCTCGCCCGGGCGATGGCGCGGCTGCGCGACGTGGACTCGCTCGAGCGCACCGTGCTGGCGGCGGCGGTGCATCCGGACGGTGGCGGCCTGCGACGGGCCTGGTTGCTGGAGTGGGACGCGCGCGCCGGCGTTCTCGAGGGCTGCCAGTGGGCGGAGGCGCCGGCGCTGGTGACGGAGGCCGGTGACTGGCTGGAGGGGCGCGGCGTGCGGCGGGTGAGTCTCGATGCGCGCGGCTTCGCGCTGCGGCCCGCGGATCTGCGCGGCGCGGCGGCGACGGCGTGGCTGCCGTCGGCGCACGCATCGGAAGGGCCGGACGCGGCGGGAGCGCCGTGGGGCGGGTCCGCGCACGTCGGTGCGGTGGCGTTGCGGCGGACCGGGGCGGCGTGGGCGCTGCTGGTGGGGACCTGGGACGTGGAGCCGGGCGCCGAGCGCCGGCACGCACTCGAGGCGCTGGGCGTGCTGGCCGGCCTGGCGGCCCAGGGGATGGAGCGCGAGCAGGAGGCGGCGCGCCGCACCGCGCAGGCGACCGCGTTGGCGCAGGCGGTGCGCGCGGCGGGCACGACGCTGAACCTCGCCGAGGTGCTGCAGCTGGTGACGCGGCTGGCCGTGCTGGGCAGCGGCGCGCGGGGCGGGGCGCTGTGGGTGGGGCCGGCGGACGCCCTGTTGCTGGAAGTGGCGCAGGGACCGGCGGGACGGCGCGAGCGGGTCGGACGGGCCCTGCACCGGCTGGCGGCCGCGGTGGCGACGGCGGGTCAGCCGCGCATCGTGGACCGGCCGGCGGACGAGCTGCTGCTGGCGCCGGACGTGGCGGCGTCGCTGGAATCGCTGGTGGTCTGCCCGCTGCGGGCCTACGGCCGGGTGCTGGGGGCGCTGGCCTGCTACGACCGGCTGCCGACGCGGCGCAGCGAGGCGGCGGGGTTCCCGCCGATGGACGCCGAGTTCGTGTCGGCGCTGGGCGATCTCGCCGCGCTGGCGGTGGACCAGGCGGAGCGCTTCGCCGAGCGCAAGACGGGGGAGCAGCAGCGGCGCGAGCTGGCGACGCGCCTGGAGCGTGCCGAGCGCCTGGCGCAGGTCGGCGAGGTGGCGGCGCGGATGCACGACGAGGCCCGCAATCCGCTGGCCTCGATCGGGGCGTTCGCGCGGCGGGCCCAGCGGGCCCTGGCCGAGGACGACCCGGCCCGCGAGTACCTGGAGATCGTGCTGCGCGAGAGCGGGCGGCTGGAGAACCTGCTGGCGGAACAGGCGGGCTACGCGGCGCCGGGCTGCGCCCTGCGGCTCGAGGATCTGAACGCGGTCGCGCAGGAGGCCCTCGCCGCCGCGGGCAGCGAGCTGGCCTCGCGCCGCGTGCGGGTCGTGAAGAAGCTGGCGCCCGGACTGCCGGCGCTGCTCCTCGATCGCGAGCGCATCCGGCGCGTGGTGGCGAACGTGCTGGAGAGCGCGCTGGACGCGGTGAGCGTGGGCGGGCGCCTGCGGATCGAGTCGCGCCAGTCCGGGGCGAGCGTGCAGCTCGAGATCTCCCACGACGGCCCGCACGCGCCCGGCGACCTGGTCGAGCAGTTGTTCGTTCCCTTCGCCAGCCAGCGCCCGGGGGGGCCGGCGGTCGGGCTCGGCGTCGCCCAGCAGATCGTGCGCGAGCACGGGGGCGAGATCCGGGTGCGCAGCGACGGCGAGTGGGGGACGGTGTTCTCGTTGAGCCTGCCGGTGCGGGAGAATCAGGATCGTCGCCGGACCGGGGCGGAGCGTCGCCGCGCCCGCACGGACCGCCGGGCGCCGCCGGCGGCGGGCGGTGGCGGGTTGACCCCCGCGCCGCCGGCGTGATAATCGTGTGCGGTCCAGCGGGCCTGCCGGTGGCGATCCGGAGCCGAGCGGGACGCGGATGCCGCCGTTTGCCCGGACCATCCGGTGCGACCCTAGCTCAGTTGGTAGAGCACGTGACTGAAAATCACGGTGTCCCCAGTTCGATTCTGGGGGGTCGCACCATCTTCTTCGTTGTGCCGTCGGCCGATGCGCGCCCTCGGGTGCGGCCGTCGGAGACCGTGAGCCGGTGTAGCTCAGCTGGTAGAGCACTCGATTCGTAATCGAGCGGTCAACGGTTCGAATCCGTTCACCGGCTCCATCCGGACCGGGCGGCACGGCGCCCGCCGTGGTCCGAGGCGAGGCGCCATTCATGTGCGGCATCGTTGGCTACGTCGGCAAGCGGCCCTGCCTTCCCATCCTGATCGAGGGCCTGAAGCGGCTGGAGTACCGCGGCTACGACTCGGCCGGCGTGGCGGTGCAGACGCCGGACGGCCTGAAGGTCGTGAAGGCGGCCGGCAAGATCCGTGAGCTGGAGAATCGTCTCGTCCGCGAGGCGCTGCCGGGCAGGATCGGCATCGCCCACACCCGCTGGGCGACGCACGGCGAGCCGAACGACGTCAACGCGCACCCGCACGTGGACGCCGGCGGGCGGCTGGCGCTGGTGCACAACGGCATCATCGAGAACTACGCCGTGCTCAAGGCGGCGCTGCAGGCCGAGGGCCGTGTCTTCCACACCGACACCGACACCGAGGTGCTGGCGCAGCTCATCGAGAAGTACCGCGAGCGCGGGCTGAAGCTCGAGGCCGCGGTGGTCCAGGCGCTGGCCGACGTCGAGGGCACCTACGGCATCGCGGTGATGTGCGTGGACGAGCCGACCACCATCGTCGGCGCGCGCAAGGGCAGTCCGCTGGTGCTGGGGGTCGGCGACGGCGAGTACTTCCTCGCCTCGGACGTGGCGCCGCTGGTGGACCACACCCGCCAGGTCATCTACCTCGACCACGGCGAGATGGCCGTGATCACGCCCGAGGGCTTCCACACCTCGACCATCCGGGCCGAGCGCATCCAGAAGCCGGTCGAGGAGGTGGAGTGGGACCTCTCGCAGATCGAGAAGGGTGGCTTCCCCCACTTCATGCTCAAGGAGATCTTCGAGCAGCCCACCTCGGTGCGGAACTCGATGCGCGGGCGCCTCGACGTGCGGCAGGGCCTGGCCCGCCTGCACGGCCTCAATCTCACCGACGAGGAGATGCGCGAGATCGGGCGGCTGATCATCCTCGGCTGCGGCACCTCGTGGCACGCGGGGCTGATCGGCGAGTACCTGATCGAGGAGCACGCGCGCATCCCGGTCGAGGTCGAGTACGCCTCGGAGTTCCGTTACCGGAACCCGATCGTGCCCGAGGACACCACGGTGCTGGTGATCTCGCAGTCGGGTGAGACCGCCGACACGCTGGCGGCGATGCGCGAGGCGCAGCGCCGGGGCTCCCGGGCGCTGGGCATCGTGAACGTGGTCGGCTCGACGATCGCCCGCGAGTCGGACGGCGGCGTGTACATCCACGCCGGCCCCGAGATCGGCGTGGCCTCGACGAAGGCCTTCACCGGCCAGGTCTCGGTGCTGACGCTGCTGACCCTGGCGCTGGGTCGCCGGCGCGAGATGGGGGCCGAGCTGGGCGTGCAGGTGGCGCGCGAGCTGGACTCCATCCCCGCCAAGATGGAGGAGATGCTGGAGCGCAGCGACTCCATCCGCACCATCGCCGAGGCCTACAGCCACCACAACAACTTCCTCTACCTGGGTCGCGGCTACCAGTACCCGGTGGCGCTGGAGGGGGCGCTCAAGCTCAAGGAGATCTCCTACATCCACGCCGAGGGCTACCCGGCGGCGGAGATGAAGCACGGGCCGATCGCCCTGATCGACGAGCACATGCCGGTGCTGTTCCTGTGCACGCAGGACGGCGCCTACGACAAGGTGATGAGCAACATGATGGAGGTGCGTGCCCGCCGCGGGGCCATCATCGCCGTCGCCACCGACGGCGACACCCAGGTGGCGCAGCACGCCGACCACGTCATCTACGTCCCGCGGACGCTGCCCATGCTGCAGCCGCTGCTGACGGTGATCCCGCTGCAGCTCCTGGCCTACCACATCGCGGTGCTGCGCGGCTGCGACGTGGACCAGCCGCGCAACCTGGCCAAGAGCGTCACCGTCGAGTGAGCCCGCGCCGGAGGAGCCGATGAAGAACCCGCTGAACGTGCCGGACGCGCCGGCCGCGATCGGTCCCTACAGCCAGGCGCAGGTGGTCCGGCTGCACGGCGGCAACCGCGTCGTCTACACCTCTGGACAGCTCGGCCTGCGGCCGGCCGGCGGCGAGCTGGCCGGAGCCGACGTGGCCGCGCAGACCGAGCAGGCGCTGGCCAACCTCGCCGCGGTGCTGCGCGGCGCGGGGCTGGCCCTGGCCGACGTGGTGAAGACCACCGTGTACCTCGTGGACATGGCCGATTTCGCCGCCATGAACGAGGTCTACGCCCGGCACTTCGCCACGTCGCCGCCGGCGCGCACCACCGTCGCCGTCGCCGCTCTGCCCAAGGGGGGCCGGGTCGAGATCGAGGCGGTGGCGGTCGGCCGCGACCTCTGACCGTTTCCGCTGACCGTCTCCGCGCTCCGGAGGGACCCATGGCCCGAATCGTCGTCCCCGACGTGCGACTGACCGCGACCGTCCACAGCGCCGGCTGCGCCGCGAAGCTGGGACCGGGTGACCTGCGCCAGGCGCTGGCCCGGCTGCGCCAGCCGCGCCGCGACCCGCGCGTGCTGGTGGACGCGAACACCCTCGACGACGCGGGCATCTTCGCGCACGGGCGCGGCGAGGCGCTGGTGCAGACCGTGGACTTCTTCACGCCGATCGTGGACGACCCCTACGACTACGGCCAGGTGGCCGCGGCGAACGCGCTCTCGGACGTCTTCGCCATGGGCGGTCGTCCGCTGACGGCGCTGGCGTTGCTCTGCGCGCCCGACACCGGTCTGGCCCCCGAGGTGGTGGCGGCGATCCTGCAGGGCGGCCTCGACAAGATGACCGAGGCCGGAGCCAGCGTGGTGGGCGGACACAGCGTGCGGGACCCCGAGATCAAGTTCGGCTACGCGGTCACCGGCGTGGTGCTGCGCCGGCGCCTCCTGCTGAACAGCGGTGTGCGCCGGGGCGATCGGCTCTTCCTCACCAAGCCCCTGGGCACGGGCGTGCTGATGACCGCGCTCAAGCAGGAGAAGCTGCCTCCCGCGCTGCTTCGCCGCGTCACGCGGCAGATGGCGACCCTGAACCGCGGCGCCGCCGAGGCGGCGGTCGCGTTCGGCTCGCGGGCGGCCACCGATGTCACCGGCTTCAGCCTGCTCGGACACGCCTCGCAACTGGCCGACGCCAGCGGTGTGACGCTGGAGCTGCGCCCGAGCGCCGACTGGCTGCTGCCGCGCGTGCGCGAGTACATCGCCGCGGACGTCTACCCGGGCGGGCTGGCGCGCAATCGCAACTTCTTCCGCCCGAAGGTGGACGAGGGCGGGCTGCCGGACGACCTGCTCAAGGCGCTCTACGACCCACAGACCTCGGGTGGCCTGCTGGTGGCCGTGTCGGCCCGGCGCGCCGTGGCGTTCGAGGCCGCGCTGCGGAAACGCCGGATCTGGCACGTGCCGGTGGGCGAGGCCGTGGCCCGAGGCGAACACTCCGTGCGGCTGGGTCCGCCCACGTCGGCCTGAGCGCGGACGCCGCTGCCGCGGGGGGCCGGGCGTGGGCGGGTTCACGATGGCCTGACGCGGGCCACGCCCGCGGCACTGGCGCGCGAATCGCGGCGGATGCTAGTGTGCGCCCTCGTGCGGGAACGAATGGGATCTGGTGGTCTCCGGGGACTTCAAATCCTGCGGTCGGGCGTTCAGAGCGTCCGAGGTGGGTTCGATTCCCACGCGTTCCCGCCATCCCGGTTCCGGGTCGCGCTCCTGGCGGCGCTGCTGCTCGCCGGG
>CAYNPF010000067.1:0-10309 GCA_964398895.1 uncultured bacterium | reverse complement strand
GGATGTCGTGGAAGGTGGACTGCGTGCGCACGCGCGGCTTCAACCACGAAGGGCCGCGGCGCGGGCCGGTGTTCGTGGCCTCCGACTTCGCCAAGCAGATCGCCGACATCGAGAAGGGGCGCAAGGAGCCGGTGCTGCACGTCGGCAACCTGGAGGCGAAGCGCGACTTCACCGACGTGCGCGACATGGTGCGCGGCTACTGGCTGGCGCTGGAGAAGTGCGCGCCCGGCGAGGTCTACAACCTGTGCAGCGGGAAGGCCTACAGCATCCAGCAGGTGCTCGACCTGCTGCTGGGGATGACGAAGGCGAAGATCGAGGTGCGCCAGGACCGCCTGCGGTTGCGCCCGAGCGACGTGCCGGTGCTGCTGGGCGACCGCACCAAGTTCTCGCAGGCCACCGGCTGGGAGCCGACCATCCCGTTCGAGCAGACGCTGCACGACATGCTCGAGTTCTGGCGGGCGCGGTAGCGGGGCGTTCGATGACCGGCCGGGCCATCCTCGTCACCGGGGTGAGCGGCTTCGTCGGCCCGCACCTGGCCCGTGCGCTCGCCGCGACGGGTGCCCCGGTGGTCGGGCTCGGCGTCGAGTCGGAGCCGCCGCGCGACCTGCCGCTGGCCGGCTGGCACGTCGCCGATCTGGGTGAGGCGCCAGCGGTGACGGAGGCGGTGGCGAAGGTCCGCCCCGCGGCGATCGTCCACCTGGCCGGACAGAGCAGCGCCGGCCGCTCGTTCGCGGATTCCGCGGGCACCTTCCGCGCCAACGCCGCCGGCACGGCGAACCTGCTCGCGGCCGTCGCCGCGGGTGCGCCGGCGGCCCGCGTGCTGGTGATCGGCAGCGGCGAGGCCTACGGGCCGCAGCCGGCGGGCACGCGGGTGGGGGAGGACGCGCCCTTCGCGCCGGTGAGTCCCTACGCGGCCTCCAAGGCCGAGGCCGACCGCATAGCTGTCGTCGCGGGCGAGCAGGGGCTCGATGTCGTGCGGGTGCGCGCCTTCAGCCACACCGGGCCGGGACAGAGCCCGGTGTTCGTCGTGCCCGGTTGGGCGCAGCAGATCGCCGCCATCGAGGCGGGCCGGGCCGAACCGGTGCTGCGGGTGGGCAACCTCGAGGTGACGCGCGATCTCACCGACGTGCGCGACGTGGTGGCGGCCTACTTGGCGCTGCTCGAGCGCGGCACTCGCGGTGCCGCCTACAACGTCTGCCGCGGCGAGGGCGTGACGCTGGCCGACGTGGTGCGCCGGATGACGGTCCTGTCCCGCGTCCCGGTGCGCGTCGAGACCGATCCGGCGCGCCTGCGGCCCGCCGACGTGCCCTGGCTGGTCGGCGATCCGACGCGCATCGCGCGCGACACCGGCTGGCACGCTGCCATCCCACTCGATCGAACGCTCGCCGACGTGCTGGAGGAGTGGCGGGGGCGGTAGGGGCGGGCGGCCTGGTCGTCCGACCTCAACGGGGGAGTCGGCTCTCCCGCGCCTCGAACAGGATACGGTGGCCCGGGATGGCGACCGTGCGCCAGACGACGACAGCGAAGATCGCGAGCAGGGCGGCGGCGTAGCCCCCGCGCAACGCCAACCCCGGCAGCCCCGCGCCCGCGGCGATGAGCAACGCGCCTCCGCCGCCGGCGAGCAGGGCGGTGCGGGCGCCCGTCGAGCCGGGACCGATGCGCCGGTGCGCCATCAGGAACATCGCCGCCGCGTCCACGGTCACGCGCAGGAACCAGGCCAGCGCGGCGCCCATGATCCCCATCCTCCCGATCAGCAACCACAGCACCAGCAGGTAGGCGGGCAGTTCGAGCACGTGCAGGCGCGCGCTCAGGTCGGGGCGGCCGGTGCTCTGCAGGAATGACAGCGCCATCATGGCCATCCCGTTCAGGAGCATCCCCAGCGCGAGCAAACGCAGCACCGCGGAACTGCGCGAGGCGAAGTCGGCTCCGAGCCAGAGCGTGAGCAGCTCCGGCGCAAACAGGACGCAGATGACGACGACGGGGAAGAGGATCGTCGCGACGCTGCGGACCGACCAGTCGAAGAGGCGCACGGTGCGGCTGCGATCGGTGTCGAAGCAGGCGGCGAAGGCCGGGAACATGACGTTGACGACCGGCATGGACAGGATCGCGAAGCGCTGGGCCAGATCGTACGGCGTCGTGTAGTAGGCCACCATCGCCAGCGAGAGCATGCCGCCGATGAGGAAGCGGTCGAGGTAGACCATGAGTGGGCTGACCACGGCCGTCACCGTCATCCAGCCGCCGAAGCTGAGGATCGGGCGCACCATCCCGCGCTGGAGTCGGATGCCGCGGGCGAGCCCCGGCGTGCCGCCGAGGCAGGCCGCGAGATGGGCCCCCGCCCCGAGCAGTCGCACGGCCGCCAGCGCCAACCCGACGGGCAGCAGGGTCGTTCCGAAGCGCAGCGCGAGCAGTGGCGCCACGTAGGTGAGGATCCCCATCGGCACGCGGATGACGTTCAGCACGCCAAAGCGCTGCTGCGCGGCCAGCACGCCAGCCAGTGCTGCCGTGCCGGTCACGACCGGCAGCGAGCAGGCCAGCACCCAGGTGAGCTGCAGGGTCTCGCGCTGCAGTTCGGGAGGGACGCGCAGCGCAGTGCCCACGAGCCACGGCGCCGCCGCCGCGACCACGACCGCGCCCACGAGGCCCATCGCCGTGGTCAGGGCGAGTGCCGTCCACACCAGCCTCGGGATCTCGGCGTCGCGGTGCGTCGCGAGACGCTCGGCGACGAGTCGCGTCAGCGCGCCCGAGACGCCAAGATCGAAGAGCGTGAAGTAGCCGATCAGCATCCAGGCCAGCGACAGGACACCGAAGCGGTCCACGCCGAGCGCGCGGATGAGCAGCGGGATGAAGGCCAGCGCGGCCAGCAGGGGCAGGACCTGGCCGAGTTGGTTCCAGACGGCGCCTCGCAGCAAAGTCCAGGCCCCGGCGAGGCGTTGTGGCGGCGGGGGCGCAGGCGGGTTGCCCGGGCGGGTGCTGCCCAGCGTCATCCTGCATCCTCCCGGGAGGTGCCGTTCGGGGATCGAGAGCCAGACGGGCGCGGACAGTAGCCCGCGAGCCCGATCTTCTCAAGCCATGGTTCCGTTCCCGCGGAGTCGGGGCCTCCCGGTTGACCGTCCCGCAGGCACCCCCTAGACTTGCGCGCCTGCAGCCACTTGCGGTGTGGCGATGATATGCATCCCGTCCGCCCTGCCACCGGGCCGCACACCTTCTGAAAGGACCCCACGTGTACTCCATCACCGTTGTAGGCACCGGCTACGTCGGTCTCGTGACCGGCGCGTGCCTGGCCGACTTCGGCAATCGCGTCACCTGTGTGGACGCCGACGCCGGCAAGATCGAACGGTTGCGGGCCCTGGAGTTGCCCTTCTTCGAGCCCGGACTGCCCGACCTGGTCGGGCGGAACGTGCAGGAAGGGCGCCTGCGCTTCGAGAGCGATCTGGTCACGGCCCTGGCCGACGCCGAGGTGGTCTTCATCACGGTCGGGACGCCGCCGAAGGCCGACGGCAGCGCCGACATCCGCGCCATCTACCAGGTGGCCGACGTCATCGCTCGGAACCTCGACGGCTACCAGCTCGTCGTGCAGAAGAGCACCGCCCCGGTCGGCACCGCGCGTCACCTGCGCGAGTACATCGCGAAGCGGGCCCCGCGCGGCGCGAAGTTCGACGTGGCCTCGAACCCCGAGTTCCTGCGCCAGGGCGCGGCGATCGAGACCTTCATGCGCACCGACCGCGTCGTCATCGGCGCCGAGACGAAGCGCGCGGCCGACGTGCTCAAGAAGATCTACGCCCCGCTGTTCCTGCTCGAGACGCCGACGGTGGTGACGACGCTGGAGAGCGCGGAGCTGATCAAGTACGCCTCGAACTGCTTCCTCGCCACCAAGATCTCGTTCATCAACGAGATCGCCAACCTGTGCGAGGCGCTCGGCGCCGACGTGCAGGCGGTGGCCCGCGGGCTGGGCATGGACCGCCGCATCGGCGCCAAGTTCCTGCACGCCGGACCGGGCTACGGCGGCTCGTGCTTCCCCAAGGACACGCTCGCGCTGTCGGCGATGGGCCGTGATGCGGGGGTGGCCACCGGCATCGTGGACGCCACCATCGCGGCGAACCGCAACCAGATGCGGCTCATGGTCGAGAAGATCGTGCGCGGCCTCGGCCGCCCGGCGCGCGGCGCGGTGGTGGCGATGCTGGGGCTGTCGTTCAAGCCCGACACCGACGACCTGCGCGCGGCGCCGTCGCTGGAGATCATCGCCGGGCTCAAGCGTCGCGGCGTGAAGGTGCGCACGTACGACCCGGTGGCCATGCAGCGGGCCCGGGTGCTGCCCGGCCTGCGGGACATTGTCTTCACCAAGGACGCCTACGACTGCGCGCGCGGCGCCGACGCCCTGGTGATCGTCACCGAGTGGAACGAGTTCCGCAACCTGGAGATGGCGCGCCTCAAGCGCCTGCTGCGCCGGCCGGTGCTGTGCGACCTGCGCAACGTCTACGCGCCCGCCGAGGTCGAGGCCGCGGGCTTCCGTTACATCGGCGTGGGCCGCGGCAACACGGCCGCGCCCGTCATCGCATCGCGCCGGACCACGCGCCGGCCGCGGAGGAAGACGTCATGATTGCTGGCGTGAAGGTCAAGAAGCTCAAGGTCATCCCGGACGAGCGCGGTCTGCTGATGGAGATGATGCGGGACGACGACGAGTTCTTCCAGAAGTTCGGCCAGGTCTACCTGTCGGTCGTGTACCCCGGCGTGGTGAAGGGCTGGCACTACCACCGGAAGCAGACCGACCACTTCGTGTTCGTCAAGGGCATGGCCAAGGTCGCGCTCTACGACCGTCGCGACGACAGCCCGACCAAGGGCGAGGTGAACGAGTTCTTCATGGGCGAGAACAACCCCATCCTGCTCGTCATCCCCCCGGGCGTGCTGCACGGCATGAAGGGGGTCGGGACCGAGCCCGCCTACCTGGTGAACACGCCCACCGAGCACTACGTCTACGACCAGCCCGACGAGTTCCGCGTCGCCCCGCACAGCGGCGAGGTCCCGTACGACTGGGAGCGCAAGGATGGCTGAGCTCCTGCCGCTCGAGGGCAGCCGGGTGCTGGTGACCGGCGGCGCCGGCTTCATCGGCGCCAACTTCGTCCACCATTTCCTGGGCCGCTTCCCCGGGGCGCACGTCGTGGTGCTCGACGCGCTCACCTACGCCGGGCGTCGCGAGAACCTGGACGGGTTGCCGCCCGAGCGGATGACCTTCGTGCACGGCGACATCCGCGATCCGGCGGCGGTCGCCCTGGCCATGGAGGGCTGCGACTACGTGGTGAACTTCGCCGCCGAGTCGCACGTGGATCGTTCGATCGATTCGCCCGGCGCCTTCATCAAGACCGACGTCTACGGCGTGTTCGTGCTGGCCGAGGAGGCGCGCCAGCGCGGCGTGCGGCGCTTCCTGCAGGTCTCCACCGACGAGGTCTACGGCGAGGTGCTCGAGGGCGCCGCCAACGAGGACTGGCCGCTCATGCCGCGCAGCCCGTACGCCGCCAGCAAGGCCGGCGGCGACCGGCTGGCCTTCGCCTACTGGGCGACCTACGGCCTGCCGGTGGTGGTGACGCGCTGTTCGAACAACTACGGCCCGCGGCAGTACCCGGAGAAGCTGGTGCCGCTGTTCGTGACCAACGCCATCGAGGACCAGCCGCTGCCGGTCTACGGCACGGGCCTGAACCGCCGCGACTGGATCCACGTCGAGGATCACTGCGCCGCCATCGTCACCCTGCTCGCGCAGCCCGGCGTCGAGGGGGAGACGTTCAACATCGGCGCCGGCAACGAGCTCGACGTCCTCACCATGACCGGCGCGATCCTGGAGCTGCTGGGCAAGCCCGGCTCGCTGGTGCGCCACGTCGAGGACCGGCCCGGGCACGACCGGCGCTACGCGCTGGACAGCACGAAGCTCACGCGACTCACCGGCTGGCGGCCGACCGTTCCGTTCGACGAGGGCATCCGCCAGACGGTCGAGTGGTATCGCGCGAACGAGGCGTGGTGGCGCCCCATCAAGGCGGGCGAGTTCCGCGCCTACTACGAGCGCGCCTACGGGCGGCGCAAGGTGCTGAAGGAGGGGCAGGCGTGAAGAGGACCACCTGGATCGCAGCCGCGCTCCTGCTCGCCGCGACGATCGTCGCGGCTGCGACGGCGTGGGCGCAGGCGCTGCCGGACGCGGACTTCGCCGCGGAGCGGGGCCTGGCCGGTGCGTCGCGGCAGACAGGCGTGACCGGGGGCTACTCGTCCGCCACGGTGCGGGCCAGCCTGGGCCCGGACGAGACGGCCGCCGGAGGCTTGTACTCGTTGCCGACGGGGCGCGTCGTCACCCTGTCGGGGCCGGTGGACCCCAGCGCCTATCGCCTGGGGCCCGGGGACATCCTGCTGCTCCAGATGTGGGGGAAGCTCTCGCGCAGCGTGCCCATCGAGGTGGGCCCCGAGGGCACCGTGCTCATCCCGGGCGCGGCGGTTCTGAAGGTGGCCGGGCGCTCCCTGAGCGACGTGCGTGAAGAGGTCCTCCGGCTGATGGGACAGCGATACCGTGACGTGAGCATGGATCTCCGGCTCGCGCGCCCGCGCACGTTCCGCGTCTACCTCACCGGCCAGGTGGAGCATCCCGGCCCGGTGGATGCCAGCGGGGCGCTGCGCGTGGGTGACGTGGTCACACAGGACCAACTCCTCGCCGGTGCCTCGCACCGCCGGATCGACGTGCGGCACTCGGATGGCGCGCGGGAGTTCTGCGATCTCGATCTATTCCTCCAGAGCGGTGACGCCTCGCTGAATCCGTGGCTGCGTGATGGTGACGTCATCCATGTCCCCACGGCGACCGAGTTCGTGTGGGCCCAGGGCGCGGTCGCCCGGGCCGGACGCTACGAAGTGGGCGCGTGCGACAGCCTGCTCAACCTGCTGATGATCGCCGGCGACCCGTTACCCGCGGCGGAAGCGAATCGAGCGCTGCTCGTGCGCTTCAAGGACCCGTTCACGCCCGAATCGCTGTGGGTGAGCCTCGCGGACATCTACTCGCGCCGCGTGAATCCCCGGCTCGAGGACGGCGAGCGCTTGTACGTCTACTATGTCCCAGAGTACCACCAGCAGCACGAGGCCGCCATCATGGGCGAGGTGCAACGCCCCGGGGTCTACCCGATCCGCGAGGGCAGGGACCGGCTCAGCCAACTCGTCGGGTCGGCGGGGGGCTTCCGAGCCACGGCCGACCTTTCGGCCATCCGCGTGCACAGGATGAACGCCTCGAGCCAGGAGAAGGACCCCGAGTTGGACCGTCTCCTGCGGCTGTCGAGAAGGGATCTCACTTCAACGGAGTATGAGATCCTGCGCACGAAGCTGGCGGGCCTGCAAGGGGCCTACCGCGTGGACTGGAGCCGCCTCCAGGCCGACCGCGACCTGGACCTGCTGTTGCTGGACGGCGACACGGTCTTCGTGGAGCGGCTCGTTTCCTCGATCCGCGTGGATGGTGAGGTGCGCCGGCCGGGGATGCTCAACTACGCCGCGGGCACGAGCGTCCATGACTACGTGAAGCAGGCCGGCGGTTTCACCGACCGTGCCTGGCAGGGGAAGGTGCGCGTCACGCGGGCCGTGACGGGCCAGACCATGCTGGCCCACAACGTGCGCGCGCTCGACCCCGGGGACTTCATCTGGGTGCCGGAGAAGCCCGATGTGACCACGTGGGAGCAGGCCCGGGATGTGCTGACCTCGCTGGCCAGCGTGGCGACCATCGTCATTGCGATCCAGAGCGTGAAGTGACGCCTGTTCCCGGGCAGTTGCTGCCGGCCGTGCGGGCCACGCGCGGCTCCCGCTGAAACGGAGAACCATGGACAAGACCTACGAACTCGCCGACCTCTGGGACCGCATCTGGGCGCGGCGTCGCGGCATCGGCGCGCTGGTTGGCATCGCCACCCTCGTGACGGTTGTTGTTGCCCTCCTTCTGCCTCCGTGGTATCGGGCCCAGGCCGTGTTGTTGCCGCCCAGCGAGGAGCAGTCGGGCTTCGGCATCGCCAGCCTCGTCCGTGGGCTCGCGATGCCGGGCGTTCGTATTCCAACGGAGGCCACGCCGGCCGACGTGTTCGTCGCGATCCTGCAGAGCCGGACGGTCAGTGAGCAGGTCGTGAAGCGCTTCGATCTGCAGCGTCACTATCATCGCAAGCTGCTCGGAGATGCTGTCGGTGAGCTTCACCGGCACGCGGGATTCAAGCTGTCGGCAGCCGGAACGCTCGAGATCTCGGTCGAGGATCATGATCGGCGCCGTGCGGCGGACATGGCCAACGCCTACGTGGACCTCCTGGACCGTTTCAACCGGGAAGTGCGCATGACCAAGGGACGCCGAACGCGCATCTTCCTGGAGCAGCGGCTGACTGAGACGAGGGTGGAGTTGACCCGCTCCGAGCGGGTGCTCACCGACTACCAGGCCAAGCACAAGGCCGTGGCGGTGTCGGCCGAGATGTCGAGCGCCATCGAGTCGGCCGCGCAGCTCTCGGCCCAGCGCATGGCGCTGCAGGTCAGGCTAGGTGTGATCCGCAGCTACTCCCGGGGGCCGAGCGAGGAGCAGCAGCAGGTGCTCGAGCAACTGGCGCAGCTCGATCGCCAGCTGCAGAAGCTGCCGTCCACCGGCATCGATATCGCACGGCTGCTGCGCGACGTGAAGACGCAGGAACAGCTCTACCTCCTGCTGACCGCGCAGTTCGAGGAGGCACAGTTGGCCGAGGCGCGGGACGTCGTGACGGTGGAGGTGCTGGACAAGGCCGTCCCACCCGAGCGCAAGGTCCGGCCAAGACGTGGCTTCATGATCGGGGGGGCCTTCCTCCTGAGTCTTGCAGTTGGGGGCGTCTGGGCGGCCTTCCAGGAGAAGCCGCGCCAGCTGACAACCCATCTCGACTCTGTCAGCTGACGTGATTTGCATCCCATGAGTTTCACCGCGATTGGTGCCGCTGAATGGCCCCACGGATCGGCATCGCTGGGCTGGTGGCTCCTGCTGGCAGTTGTCCTCGTGCTCTTCCTTGTTGTGCACTGGGTCGCGGCGGCGGTGGTCCTGGCCGTCGCCCTGCTGCAGCGTGCGTGCCCATTGGACTTCCTTGCCTCGTATCTGCTGGTCGTGGCGGGGGGCACCTTCGTGGACTACATGCACGGCACGCTGACCGCGCAGCTGATCGGGCTCAGTCTCGGCATCATGTTCATGCTCCTGTGCTACCTGGTGGCGTTTCGTCGGGAAGCCCTCGCCGTGCAGCGGACTCCGTTGACGACCTGGTTGCTGCTCTACGGAGCGCTGAGCTTCGTGAGCTTCGTGCGTGGGCTGCTGGCCGGGAATTCGTTGCGCTACGCAGGACTGGAGTTGCTGGCAGTGATGGCGCTGGCCAGCTCCCTTCTGATCGCCAACCTACGGGTGCGGCGCGCGCAGGTGATCACCATGCTCGTGGTGCTCTGGGTGGTGGGGTTGGGCCATGCGGTTCTCGGAATTCGCTTCTTCGCCCAGGCGCACACCCGCACGGGCGGCATCTACTTCACTGCTGTGTCCGGGCTGATCGCAGTCCTGCTCTTCAACTTCGCATTGCGGGGCGCAACGGTGCGGGAACGATGGCTGCCGATGCTGGCCCTGCTCCCGCTTGTCACCCACCAGTTCCTCTCGTTCACTCGCGGGTACTGGCTTGGGCTCATGGTTGGAGTGGCCTGGTCGGTGGTCACCTACGGCGGCCGGGGCGTCGGCGCCCGCGACCGTTGGGCGCGTGCCGCCAGGCTGGTGGTGGGGCTGGCGATCGTCCTGGCGGTGTCCATTACCCTCTTGTCGGTGGGCTTCGACATTCCGGGCATCGCATCGGGAGCATGGCGCCGCCTCTCCACCTCCACTGGACTGCAGTACAGCAGCGAGACGGCGTCCAACTTCTTCCGTCTGCTCGAGTACGATCGCGTGTTGAGGGACCTTGCTGCGACCCCGTGGTGGGGGCGGGGACTGGGCTACTCGTTTGTCACGCGTGATCCGTTCTTCCACACCCTGCAGGAACAGTGGTACGTCCACCAGAACTACCTTCTCGTCTGGCTGAAGCAGGGTCTGCCGGGTCTCATCCTGTTTGTGGTGACTCTCATCTCCGCGGTCGTGCTCGGAGTGCGCGGTCGGCGCCTTGTGGAACCGTGGGCCGCTGCCTGGTGCGCTGGCACTGCGGCTGTGACCGTGCAGGTCATGGTGATTGCGAACATGCACTACCCGCTGGGTGAGGTGAACGCGACATTCCTGCTCGCTCTCCTGTGGGGTGTGACCATTGCACTGACGTCGCAGGGCTGCTGGAGGTTCGTGTGGCGGTCC
>CAYNPF010000066.1:0-10372 GCA_964398895.1 uncultured bacterium | reverse complement strand
ATACGTCACCCCCGCCTCGATGCCGTCCCAGAAGTTGCCCGAGAGATCGGCGGACTCGTTGGACAGGAAGATCGAGTACTGCTCGTCGCCGAGCAGGTCGCTGAGGGCGATCTGGCCCGAGCCGCCCACGCCGAAGACCGGGTCGAGGCCGACCATGTTCTGGACCAGGTCGAAGCCGACCCGCCGCTGGTAGCGCTGCGTCGGCCCGGCGTGCACAGCGGAGGCCACGGAGCGGGACGCGACCGGCGCCGGCTCCTCCACCTCGCGCGGCAGGGTGTCGGGATCGAAGCACTTCATGTAACACTGGAACTCGATCCCGCTCTGCCCGGTGAAGACCAGCCCGCGGCCGCCCGGCAGCCAGTCCGGGTCACTCGCCGGCCCCAGCAGCCGCGTGGCCCGCCGGACCTCGCCCCCCGGCTCGGCAGGGCGCACGTAGAGATCGCTCGTTCCGCCCCGCGTCGAGCGGAAGGCCAGGCGCCGCCCGTCGGGCGAGAAGCGCGGCTGGCGGTCCTCCCCCGTCGGCGCCGCCCCCAGCGGCACCAGC
Source organism: uncultured bacterium (assembly GCA_964398895.1). Classification (GTDB taxonomy): domain Bacteria; phylum Eisenbacteria; class RBG-16-71-46; order RBG-16-71-46; family RBG-16-71-46; genus JANXPZ01. Next base: position 9,828 of record CAYNPF010000066.1, on the reverse strand, counting down.
GAGCCGTCGGCCAGCGACAGGCGCCACAGCGCGTGGCGGCCGGCGGGATCGAGGCGGTCGGAGGCGAACACCACCCAGCGCCCGTCCGGCGAGACGGCCGGCTCGAGGTCGTCCCAGTGGTCGTGGGTGAGTCGCTCGAGCACCACCGGGCCGCGGCCCCAGCCGGCGCGGTACAGGTCGGAATTGCCCCCGTAGTCCTGCGCCGAGAAGACGACGGCGCTGTCGCCCGGCACCAGGCCAGGATCGGTGATGGCGACGAGCTGCGGGAAGTCGAGCCGCCGCAGCACGCGGCCGCGCACGGCGTCCACCACGTAGACGGCGTCGCGCCCGCCCTGCTTCGACGAGACGGCGATGCGCCCGCCGACGCTGGCGCCCGGCCGGTTCTGGAAGAGGTGGAACGACTCGAAGCGCGGCGACAGGCCGCCGCGCAGCAACCGCCGCTCGCGGCGGGCCACCGAGTCGCCGGGCAGGCTGGCCACCAGGTCAATGCCGTTCTCGCCGGCCGCGAAGTAGCAGAAGCGCAGCGTCGTGTCGCCCGGCGTCGCGTTGGGCAGCACGCAGGGGCCGAGGTTGTAGCGGCCGTGCGGGGTGAGGCGCAGCGCCGCCTGGCTCACCGGGGCCGCGCTGGCGATGGCCGGGTAGTAGCGGCGCCGCAGGGACGCGAACCACTCCTCGTCCGTCCGCTCGACCGGCTCGCCGAAGGTCAGCCGGTACACGGTCTCGAAGTCGTCCCCGCGCCACCAGTTCTCGAGCAGGTCCACGATGCGGGCGTCGCCGAAGCGTTCCGCAAGGTGGAGCAGGAACGACTGCCCCTCCTTGTACATGAGCACCGTGCCGGTGATCGGTTCGCTCCGCGTCAGCGGCAGCGCCTCGCCGCTGGTGACCGCGTCGCGCAGCATCCCCTCGGCGTCGGCGTCCCACTCGGTGCTGCAGTACTCGGCCAGGCCCTCGATGAACCACAGCGGCGGCAGCGTGTACTGCAGGCGGTGGTGCTCGTGCCGCACCTGGTTGAGCTTCTCCAGCATGTACCAGTGCGTCAGCTCGTGGCGGGTGACCCAGGCCAGCCGCGCCCACGAGCCGTTGTGCGGCACCAGCACCCGCCCCTTGATCAGTTCGGTCAGACCGCCGGTGGCCTCGGTGAGCAGCTCCGGCGTGGCGTTGGTCTGCTGGAACAGGTGGTGCGCCGAGTAGAGCAGCAGCGGCACCCGGGTGCGGGGCTGCACGCGGAAGCGCCCGTCGTAGCGCACGCAGACGCTCTCGGCCAGCGCGGCGGCGCGACGCGCCAGCGGCTCCTCCTCGGCGTAGAAATGGAGCCGCACGTGCGGCGTCTCGAGCACGGCCCAGTGCAGCGACTCGTACTGGACCTTGTTCTTGCCGAAGCCCTGGGCGCCGGCCGGGACGGCGGCGAACACGAGCAGGAGGACGAGGGCCGGCAACGGCACCGGCGGGCGACGAGGCATGCGGGCGTTTCTTCCGGGATGGACGGACTACGGGCGCGACGTCCCGGTCACGTCCTCCAGAGTGTAGAGCCCCGGGCGCGCCCGCGCCACGAAGCGGGCGGCGGCCAGCGCCGCCCCGGCGAACGCCTGCCGGTCCTGCACGACGTGCCGCAGCTCGAGCCACTCCCCGTCGCCGGCCAGCAGCACCGTGTGGTCGCCCACCCAGGTGCCGCCCCGGATGGCGTGCACGCCGATCTCCCCGGGCGGGCGCGGACCGGTCCGGCCCCGCCCGCGGCCGCAGCGCACCTCGCCCCCGCGCGCCGCCGCGTCGGCGGCCAGCGCGAGCGCCGTACCCGAGGGACTGTCGGCCTTCATGCGGTGGTGCCGCTCGACGATCTCGACGTCCCAGCCCTCCGGCAGCGCCGCCAGTGCGGCGGCCAGGGCACGCCGCAGCGCGGCCAGGCCGAGGCTGAAGTTGGCGGCGCGCAACACGGCCACCTTCGCGGCCGCGGCGCGCAGCGCCTCCTCGCCCGCCGCGTCGAGGCCGGTGGTGCCGGTGACCAGCGCCGCGCCCCGCCCGGCACAGAGCCGCGCCAGGGCCGCGCACGCCTCCGGGCCGCTGAAGTCCACCGCCACGTCGCCGGCGGCCAGCACGCCCTCCGCGTCCTCCCGCCAGTCCGAGGCCCCGGCCGGCCAGCGATCGCGGCGCTCCACCCGCGCCTTGAGCGCGAGGTCGTCCACTCCCGCCAGCGCCTGCTCGATCGCCCGGCCCATGCGGCCGGCCGATCCCACCAGCACGAGCGGGATCACCGCCGGGCCCCCACCGGCACGCCGACCGCGGCGGCCGCCTCGAGCACGACCCGCTCGCTGGCCGGCTCGATCGGCACCAGCGGCAGGCGCAGCTCGTTGGCGACGAGCCCCATCGCCGAGAGCAGGAACTTGACCGGTCCGGGGTTCGACTCGACGAACAGCGCGCGGAACAGGGGCAGCAGCCGGCGGTGCAGCGCCTCCGCCTCGACCAGGTGTCCGGCCCGCACGTGGTCGCACAGCGCGCGCATCTCGCGCGGCGCCACGTTGCCGACCACCGAGACCACGCCCGCCGCCCCCACCGCCATCATCGGCAGCGTGAGCGAGTCGTCGCCGCACAGCAGCGTGAAACGGGTGGTGGCACGCAGGGCGCCGGCCTGGTCCACCGAGCCGCTCGACTCCTTGACCGCCACGACGTTCGGCAGGTCCTGCAGCCGGGCCAGCGTCTCCGGCAGCGTGTTCGTACCCGTGCGGGAGGGCACGTTGTAGAGGATGACCGGCAGCTTCGTGCTCCCCGCCACCGCGGCGAAGTGGGCGACCTGCCCGCGCGGCGTCGGCTTGTTGTAGTAGGGCGTCACCACCAGCACGCCGTCGAGCCCGACCTCCCCGGCCAGGCGGGTGAGCGCGATCGAGTCGGCGGTGCAGTTCGTGCCGGTGCCGGCCACCACCGGGATGCGGCCGCGCACCTGCTCCTTCACGCGGCGCCACAGCGAGCGGCGCTCCTCGCTCGTGCAGGTCGCCGCCTCGCCGGTCGAGCCGGAGACGACCAGGCACTGGACGCCGCCCTCGACGAGGAAGTCCGCGAGCCGCGCGGCGGCCTCGAGGTCCAGCGAGCCCTGGCCGGGCCGCGCCGGCTCGCCCCGGAACGGGGTCACCATCGCCACCGTCAGTCCTTCGAACATGCCTGCCTCCGCGTGTCCCCCGCCCGCGCTACGGCGTCTCCCAGACGCCGGTGAACGCCACCGCCGCCGGCCCGGTGAGGCGGATGTCGAAGCCCCCGCCGGCGACCGGCTCGAACTCTACCACCAGGATGTCGCCGCCGGCGGTGTGAACGCGCACCGGCGAGGCCATGCCCTCGCGCTCCGCCCACAGGGCCGCGGCCATCGCCCCGCTGCCGCAGGCCAGCGTCTCGGCCTCGACGCCGCGCTCGAAGGTGCGCATCGCCAGCCCTTCGGGCCCGGCCGCGGCGACGAAGTCCACGTTGGTGCCGGCCGGGGCGAAGTGCCGGTGCCCGCGCACCGCCGCCCCCCAGGTCCCCACCCGCACCGCTCCCACCTCGGGCACGCCGATCACGAAGTGCGGCACGCCAACCGTAGCCGAGCGGCCGGTGAACGAGCGGCTCGCCGCGCTCACCGTGTCGAGGTCGCCCGCGCGCTCGACGCGACCGAAGTGCACCTCGATGTTCCCGTCGCGCAGCGCCCGCGCGCTCTGCGGCCCGACCGCGGTGCCGAAGCGCACGCGACCGCGCCGCCCCAGCCCGAGATCGAACGCCAGGCGCGCCAGGCAGCGCGCGCCGTTGCCGCAGTACTCGGCGGCGGCGCCGTCGGCGTTGTGGTAGCGCATGGCGAAGTCGAGCCGCGGGTCGCGCTCCAGCAGCAGCACCCCGTCGGCCCCGACGCCGCGCCGCCGGTCGCACAGGCGGCGGAACAGCGCGTCGGCGGGCTCGGGCAGGAACGGCTCGCGGTGGTCCACGACCACGAAGTCGTTGGCCGCCCCGTGCATCTTGACGAAGGGAATCCTCATGGCGACTGCGTCCAGCGCTTGAGCGCCAGCCGCTCGTCGTTGATCTCGGCGGCGGGAGCCAGGGTGAAGAAGCGCATCTCGCTGGCCGGCTCGACGTCCATCCGCCAGGCGCGGTTGCGGTCCACGTCGCGCCACGCCACCACGCGCCAGCGACCGGCGGCCAGCTCGAGGTTGAAGGCGCCCTTGTCGTCGGCGTCCACCACCACGCGCCGGCTGGTGTCCTCCTCGGAGAGGGCGAAGACGCGCAGCACGCCCGTGCTGTCGCCGGTGGCGTCCACGATCAGCCCGCGCACGTGCGCCGGGGCACGCGGATTCACCGCGGTGACGAGCAGACCGGTCGCGGTCGGGTGCTCCGGCGTCAGTTCGAACACGGTGTCGGCGGGCGCCAGCACGTCCTTGTCGGGCTCGAAGGAACGGTTGCGGTTCAGGTCGGCGAAGCTCCACAACCGGTAGCGCCCGGGCACCGGCAGGCCGGGGATGCGGAACTCGCCGCCCGCGTCGGCCAGGCCGAGCGCGTCGAAGTCGCGGGCCGTGGAATCGGGGGCGTGGTCGGCGCGGTAGCACCAGAGGTAGGTCCCCTCGGCGCTGAATCCGCGGGCCACGACCCGGCCCTCGAGCCGACCGGGCGGGAAGCTGTCGGCGGTGCTGAAGACGATGGCCTTGCCCGCCGCCAGGGCGTTGCCGTGCGCGTCGTTCGCGGTGTTCGCCACGAACAGCGTGTAGGTCTGGTGGGCGCGCAGCTTCTCCTGCAGCACGAGGGTGAGCTGCCGGCCGTGCCAGCGGCGCTGCTTGATGTCCACCCGCGGCGCCAGCGACACGGCCTCGCCGGTGCTGCGCGGCTCCATGCCCTCGGTGAAGGTGATGGACAGCGCGGCATCGAGCGGCACGCCGGCGGCACCCGAGTCGGGCGCGGCCGAGAGCACGCGCGGCGGCACGATGTCCGGCGGGCCGCCCGACGGCTCGCCCTTGCGCGCGCAGCCGCCCAGCGCGGCCAGCGCGACGACGATGCCGAGGGCCCCGACGAGGCGGACGATCGCCGGGCCGCCTCCGCACCGCGGGGCGACCGGGACCGGCCGCCACAGCTCCACGCTCATGTCGCTCTCCCTATCGCGCCCGCGGGTGGGCCTGCTCGTAGGCGGCGAGCAGGCGGCTCCGCGAAACGTGGGTGTAGACCTGGGTGGTGGCGAGCGTGCGGTGTCCCAGCATCTCCTGGATCGCCCGCAGGTCCGCCCCCCGGTCCAGCATGTGGCTGGCGAACGAATGACGCAACGCATGCGGCGTCACGCCGAGCCCACGCGCCACGTCGGCCAGCCGGCGCTTCACCACGCGCTGCACCGTGCGCCCCGAGAGCCGCGTGCCGCGCGGACCGGCGAAGACCGGATCGTCCCGCCGCGGCGGCCCCGGCCGGGCGGCCAGCAGCCCGTTCACCGCGCGCAGCGCCCCCTCGCCCACCGGCACGATGCGCTCCCGCCGCCCCTTGCCGCGCACCCGCACCAGGCCGGCGCCGGCGTCGACGTCGCCGCGGTTCAGCCCCACCAGCTCCGACAGCCGCAGCCCCGAGGAGTAGGCCAGCTCGAGCAGCGCCCGGTCGCGTGGCGCCGCGCGGTCGTCCGCGGCGGCGAGACGGTCGAGCGCCCGCTGCAGGTCGTCCGTCGGCAGCGTGCGCGGCAGGCGGCGCGGCAGGCGCGGGAAGGCCAGCGTGCGCGCGGGATCGGTGGCGATCACGCCGCGCCGCACGCAGAAGCGCGAAAAGCTGCGCCAGGCCGCCAGCGCCCGCGCCGCGCTCGACGGCGCGTGCTGCGTGCGGTACAGGCCGTGCAGGGCGCGTTCCAGCAGCTCGCGGTCCCAGCGCCCCGGCGGCACCGGCCCGCCCGGGCCGGCCACCAGGTCGAGCACGCGCGCGATGTCGCGGCGGTAGGCGGTCACGGTGTGGACCGAGGCGCGCCGTTGCGCCGCCAGCTCGCTCAGGAAGGCTTCGAGCGCGTCACGCACCGGCGGGCTCGGGCCCGGTCCGGTAGCCGCAGCCGGGCTTCACGCAGCGCCGCGTGGTCCCCCGCCGCGTGGTCCTCTCCACCAGGAAGGGCGCGCCGCAGAGCGGGCACGGCTGCGCGACCGGCGGGTCGAAGACCGCGAACCGGCACTCCGGGTAGTTGCTGCAGCTGTAGAAGATCTTGCCGCGCTTGCTCTGCTTCTCGGCCAGCTCGCCCTTGCCGCACTCCGGGCAGGGAATGCCGATGGTGAAGGGCCGCGTGAAGTCGCACGCCGGCCGCGTCGCGCACGACACGTAGCGGCCGAACGGCCCCCGGCGCACCACCAGGCCGGCGCCGCACTTCGGGCAGGTGCCCTCGACCGGCACCGGCGGCTCCGGCGGCTCGACCGGCTCGGTGTAGTTGCAGGCCGGGTAGCCGGTGCAGGCGTAGTAGCCGCCGCGGCGGTTGAAGCGCAACCGCAGCGGCCGGGCGCAGCGCGGACAGGTCTTGTCCGTCACCTCGCCGCCGCCCGAGGGCGCCTTCGCCGACGCCTCGAGATCCTTCGACAGCGGCTCCCAGACGTCGCGCACCACCCGGGTCCACTCCTGGCGCCCCTCCTCCACCTCGTCCAGCTCGTCCTCCATCCGCGAGGTGAAGTCCACGTTGAAGATGTCGGAGAAGCTGCCCACCAGGGCGCGGTTCACCGCCATGCCCAGCTCGGTCGGCGTCAGCCGGCCGCGGTCGCGCTCGACGTACTCGCGCGTGGTGATCGTGCCCACGATGGTGGCATACGTGCTGGGCCGGCCGATGTCCTGCTCCTCGAGCGCCTTGACCAGCGAGGCCTCGGTGTAGCGCGGCGGCGGCTGGGTGAAGTGCTGCTCCGGCCGCACCGGCTCGGCCTCGACACCCTGCCGGGCCACGGTGAGCGCCAGCCCCACCTCCAGCTCGGGCAGGCTCGAGCCGTTCTCCTCGTCGTCCTCGTCGAGCCCGTAGAGCTTCTGGAAACCGGCGAAGCGCAGCACGCGGCCGCTGGCCCGCAGGCCGAGACGGCCCGACTCGATCTCCGCCGTCGTCGCCAGGTACTCGGCCGGCGCCGCCTGCGAGGCCACCGCCCGCTTCCAGATCAGGTCGTAGAGCTTGAACTGCTCCTCGCTGAGCAGGCCGCGCACCGACTCCGGCGTGCGCTCGGCCGAGGTCGGGCGGATCGCCTCGTGGGCGTCCTGCGCGCCCTTCTTGCCGCGGAACTGGCGCGGGCTCTCGGGCACGTATTCGGGACCGAGCGAGCGCTCGAGCCAGCGGCGCATCTCGCCGATCGCCTCGCCGGCCAGGCGCGGCGAATCGGTGCGCATGTAGGTGATGAGCCCCACGCCCTGCACGCCCTCGTAGAGCTGCTGGGCGATCTTCATCGTGCGCTGCGCCGAGAAGCCGAGGCGGTTGAAGGCCGTCTGCTGCAGCGTGCTGGTGATGAACGGCGGCCGGGGGTGGACCGGCTTGGGCCGGGTCTCCACCGCCGCCACCCGCGCCGAAGCGCCGGCCAGCTCGACCGCCAGCGCGCGGGCCCGCTCGCCGGCATCGGCACCCCGCAGCTGCCCCTGCGGCAGGTCCTCCCCGCCCACCCGCACCAGCCGCGCGGTGAAGCGCTCGCCGGCGGTGGTCTCGAGGTCGGCCTCGAGCGTCCAGTACTCCTCGGGCCGGAAGGCGCGGATCTCCTCCTCCCGCTCGCAGACCAGCCGCAGCGCCACACTCTGCACGCGACCGGCGCTGAGACCGAAGTAGAAGCGCTTCCACAGGAAGGGACTCACCTTGTAACCCACCAGCCGGTCGAGCACGCGCCGGGCCTGCTGCGCGTTGACCAGGTTCACGTCGAGATCGCGCGCCTCGCGCAGCGCCTGCTGCACCGCCCGCTCGGTGATCTCGTTGAAGGTCAGCCGCCGCACCGGGCGGCCCACCGCGCGCAGCGCGTTCGCAAGGTGCCAGGCGATGGCCTCGCCCTCGCGATCGGGGTCGGGAGCCAGGTAGATCTGCGTGGCCCCCCGCGCCGCCGCGCGGATCTTCGCCAGGGCCTTGGCCTTCGAGGGCACGGGCACGTAGGTCGGCTCGAAGTCGCGCTCGAGATCCACGCCCAGCTCGCGCCGCGGCAGGTCCATGATGTGACCGTTCGAGGCCAGCACCGTGAAACCGCGCCCGAGGAACTTGGTGATGGTGCGGCTCTTGGTCGGCGACTCGACCACCACCAGCGTCGTGGCGCCACCGCGCGGCTCGCCCGCCGTCTCCGCCACGGCCGTCGTCCGCCGCGTGCGGGCCGGCTTCGCCGCGCCCTTCGCCGCCGGCTTCGCCGCGCGCTTCACCGCCGGCTTCGCCGCGCGCTTCGCCTTCTCCGCCGTCGGTCGGGCGGCGCGGCGCGGGCGCGGTGCCCCGCCTGCCTCAGTGCGCGACGTCGAGCTCGCCATCGAATCCCTCTCCCTCGTCCCCGCCGTCCAGTTCCAGCACCACGCTGGCCGCCGCCTCGCGGGCCAGCGCCACGCTCACCGGGTGCAGCCCCGTTCCGGCGAGGATGTCCAGCACGCGCTCGAACTGCCCGGCGTCGAGCATCCCGCGCGCGCGCAGGTCGAGCAGGTAGCCCCAGGCCTCGGGGCCGACCACCTCCCGCTCCTCGGCGCTCGCCACCCGGCCCGCGGCCGGTCCGGCGCTCGGCACCAGGTCCGCCGCCGCCGGCTCGCCCCGCCAGGGCACGCGCTCGAGCGAGCGCAGCACCCAGCTCGCGGCGAGCAGGTCCTCGGCGGAGATCCCGTCCGCCTGCAGCGCCTCGCCCAGCTCGTCGAGCGCGCGGAAGTCGCCCTCGAGGTGGCGCTCGAGGTGGCCGGCGAGCACCGCGAGCACGCGGCGCACTCGCTCGGTGGAGCGCTCGTCGTTCACGACCGGCCCTCGTCGATGAGCATGTGGCACTTCTTGTACTTCTTGCCGCTGCCGCACGGGCAGGGATCGTTGCGACCGACCACCGGCCCGTCGTGCACCCGCGGCGCCGCCGGGGCCGCCGCCGACTCCGCGGGAGCCGCCGCGCCCTCGCCGCCGGCCGCGGCGCCGCCACCACCGAAGCTCTGCGCCTCGGCGTGCTGGGTCTGCATCACCCGCGGCACCCGCGCTTGCGGCACCGTCGGCCGCACCTCGGGCGTGAGCTGGACCCGGAAGAGGCGCTGGACGAACTCCTCGCGCACCTCGCGGACCAGGTTCTCGAACAGGGCGTAGGCCTCCTTCTTGTACTCGATCAACGGGTCGCGCTGACCGTAGGCCCGCAGCCCGATGCCGCCCTTGAGATGGTCGAGCTCGTAGAGGTGGTCCCGCCAGTGCTCGTCCACGGTGAAGAGGTAGACGTGACGCTCGATCTCCCGCATCATCGCCGGCCCGAACTCGGCCTCGCGGGCGCGGTAGGCCCGCTGCGCCACGGCCACCGCGCGCTCGGCCAGATCCTCGGCCTTGTCGGTCTTCAGCTCCTCGGGCGTGACCTGGGTCATGAGCAGGTAGGAGAGCTCGTCGGCCAGCGCGCGCAGGTCCCACTCGCCGACGTGGAGCTGCCCGCCGCCGGTGGCCTTGTCCACCCGCTCCCGCGTCGCCTCCTCGACCGACTCGAGCACCGAGGCGCTCATGTCCTGGGCGGTCAGCGCCTGGTGGCGCATCTCGTAGACCACCGTGCGCTGCTCGTTCATCACGTTGTCGTACTCGAGCAGGTGCTTGCGGATGTCGAAGTTGTGGGCCTCGACCCGCTTCTGCGCCCGGGAGATGGCGCTGGTCACCATGCCGTGCTCGATGACCTCGCCCTCCTGCACCCCCATGCGCGTCATCACGCCGGCGATGCGGTCGCTGCCGAAGAG
>CAYNPF010000065.1:0-10410 GCA_964398895.1 uncultured bacterium | reverse complement strand
GGGTCTTCTCGTTCGGCAAGGAGGGGGCCGCCACCTACTGGAACCTGAACTGGCCGAATCCCACGTTCTTCTACAGCCGCCGCATCGGCCGCGCGCCGCAGGGCCGCGCGCCCCTGTACGCCGACTACAGCGACGTGCCGGTGGCGACCCACATCCTCGGGGCGGCCAAGCTCACCGGCAAGCCGGTCGAGGGGTTCGACTTCGGCATGCTGCAGGCGGTCACCTCGTCCGAGGACGCCCGGTTGTCCAGCAGCGGTGTCGAGTCGAAGACCGAGGTCGAGCCGCTCACCTGGTACGGCGTGATGCGCGGCCTGCGGCAGTTCCCCGGGCGCTACAACGGCGTCGGGGCGCTGGCCACGATGACCCAGCGCCACTTCGGCGACGACGGCCTCGAGCCGGAGTTGAACCGTCAGGCGCTGATGGCCGGCCTCGACGGCTGGCACTTCCTCGACCGGCGCAAGGTGTGGGTGCTGTCGGGCTGGGCCGGGATGACGCGGGTGGCCGGGACGCGCGAGCGGATCCTGGCGCTGCAGCGCAACCCGGTGCACTACCTGCAGCGGCCGGACGCCCGCGAGCTGGGCGTGGACAGCAGCGCCACCTCGCTCACCGGCTACGGCGGGCGGGTCTGGCTCAACAAGCAGGAAGGCAACGTGCTCTTCAACTCGGCGGTGGGCATCCTGTCGCCGAAGTTCGAGCTGAACGACGTCGGCTACCTGTCCCGCGCGGACGCCACGAATGCCCACGTCGGCCTCGGCTACCAATGGACGGAGCCGAACGGCTGGCGCAAGAACCTCAGCGTGGTCGGCATTGCGCTGGCCAGCGGAAACCGCGACGGCGACGTCACCACGCGGGCGGGCTACCTGAACCCGACGATCACCTTCACCAACGACTGGACCTTGAACCTCGAGTACATGCCGCTGCTGCCGGCGATGAACGACCGGCGCACCCGCGGCGGGCCGCTTGCGCTCGAGCCGGGGGCCTCGTGGTGGCAGGTCACGCTGGATTCCGATCCCAGCCGGCGCACCGCCTGGCACGTGGGCTGCGAGGGCAGCGCGGCCGCCGCCACCGGCTCGCGCTACTGGTTGATCACCCCGTCGGTGGAGTGGAAGCCGGCCTCGAACCTCACCCTGTCCGCCGGGCCGACCTTCGAGCGCAACCTCGAGGACGGCCAGTACGTGCGCAGGGCGTACGACCCCGCGTTCGTCCCCGCCGACTTCGGCGGCTACCGCTACGTCTTCGCGCGGCTGGACCAGCGCACGGTCTCGGCCGAGATCCGCCTCGACGTCTCGTTCACGCGCAACCTCACGTTGCAGACCTACGTGCAACCGTTCATCTCCGCCGGCAGCTTCGGGGACTACAAGGAGCTGGCGCGCTCGCACAGCTACGACTTCGTCCACTACGGCGGCGCCTACGACGCGGAGACCGGCGTGGTCACGCCCGCCGATGGCGGCGCCCCCTTCGTGGTCGGCGACCCGTCGTTCAACTACAAGTCGCTGCGCGGGAACGCGGTGTTGCGCTGGGAGTACCGGCCCGGCTCGGTGCTCTACCTGGTGTGGACGCAGTCGCGCGAGGACTACGAGGCGCTGGGGCAACTGCGCTTCGGACCCTCGACGCGTCGCATGTTCGACGCGCCCGCCAGCGACGTCTTCCTGGTCAAGCTCACCTACCACCTGAGCTCCTGATCCCATCGCCCGCGACCCGCGGGCGGCGTCGGTGGGGCGACGAGCCACGCTCGTCGCCCCAGGGGCGTTCCCCCCGACCCGGTTGAAACCCCGGAGCGCGTGGAGCCGTCACAGGGAGGTGTGGAGCCCGCTGCGCCGGGAGGCGCTCGCGCCGGCGGGTCGCGTTCCATCGCGGGGGTCGCCATGTCGCACGTTCGCCGGACCGGGTGGTGGGTCGTCAGCGCGCTCCTCTTCGTCGTCGCCGATCCGGTGTGGGCCTCGGCTCCACTCGGGCCGGGAGAGCCGCCGCCGCCGGCGACGGCGGTGCGGCTCGACGCGCCCGTGGTGGTGGACGGCGTGCTCACGGAACCCGCCTGGCAGCGGCCACCGGGACTGAGTCGTTTCGTGCAGGACGAGCCGAGCGAGGGGGCGGCGGCGACCGAGAGCACCTGGGTGTGGTTCGCCTACGACGACCACGCGCTCTACATGGCGGCCCGCATGTGGGATTCGCATCCCGACTCGATCGTCGCCCCGCTGTCCCGCCGCGACGACCTCGGGGCCACCGATTTCGCCGGCCTGATCCTCGACACCTTCCACGATCACCGTACCGGCTACGAGTTCGTCATCACCCCCTCGGGCTCGATCATGGACGCCACGACCGCGAACGACGGCAACGAGGACGCCTCCTGGGACGGAGTGTGGTCGGCGAGGGCCCGTCGCGACGTGGGTACCCCGGCGCAGCCGGGGTCGGGCTGGACCTGCGAGATGCGGATCCCCTTCTCGCAGCTCCGCTTCACGCCGGGGGAGCGGCAGGTCTGGGGCGTGAACTTCGGCCGCATGGTGGCGCGTCGCGCCGAGAAGACCTTCGCCGTGATCCGGCCGCGGGCCGAGCAGGGATTCGAGTCGCGCTTCCCCCACCTGGTCGGCATCGAGGGCGTGCGCAGCCGGCGGACGATCGAGGTGACCCCGTACGTGACCGGCAAGGCGGAGTTCCTGGTACACGATCCCGGCGATCGCTTCAACGACGGCTCGCGCGCCACGCCGGCCACGGGCGGTGACCTGCGCACGAGCCTGGGCAGCAACCTGACGCTCAACGCCACCGTGAACCCGGACTTCGGCCAGGTCGAGGTGGACCCGGCGGTGGTGAACCTCTCCGACGTGGAGTCGTTCTACGACGAGAAGCGGCCATTCTTCACCGAGAACGCGGCGGTGTTCTCGTTCGGCACCGACGGCCCCAACGACGGCTGGAACCTGAACTGGCCCGACCCGACGCACTTCTACAGCCGGCGCATCGGCCGATCGCCGCAGGGCGGCGTGCCCGACGGCACGGTCTTCGACGACGTGCCGATGGCCACCCACATCCTCGGGGCCGCGAAGGTGACCGGACGGCCCGCCCCCGGCTGGAACCTCGGCGTGCTGCAGGCGCTGACCTCGCGCGAGCGGGCGCGGATCTGGCGCGAGGGGGCCGAGTCGCGGGTCGAGGTCGAGCCGCTCACCTACTACGGCGTGCTGCGCGGGCAGCACGAGACCCGCGAGGGGCGCAACGGCGTCGGCCTGCTCTCCACCCTGGCACGGCGGCGTTTCGGCGACGCCGATCGTCTCGCCGACGAGCTGAACCGCGGCTCGCTGATGACCGGGCTGGACGGCTGGCACTTCCTCGACCGCCGCAAGGTCTGGGTGGTGTCGGGCTGGGGCGCGATGACGCGCCTGGACGGGACGGCGGAGCGCCTGCAGACGGTGCAGCGAAGTTCGCTCCACTACTTCCAGCGGCCCGACGCGGGCTACCTCGGCGTCGAGGACGCGACCTCGCTCACCGGCTTCGGCGGACGCCTGGCCCTCAACAAGGAAGCCGGCAACGTCATCTTCAACGCCGCGACCGGGATGCTCGACCCCGGATTCGACGTGAGCGACATGGGCTACCAGTCGTACGCCGACGTGATCAACAGCCACCTGGTCTCGGGCTACCGGTGGACGAAGGAGAACTCCTGGCGGTCGCAGGGCTGGCTGGTCGGCTACGCCGCCGCCAACTGGGACTTCGGCGGCGAACGCACCTGGAACACCCTGGGCGGCTCGGGGCACGTCACCTTCGTCAACCACCACATCCTCGACGGCGACGTCAGTTGGAATCCCGAGGCGGTGGCCAACCGCCAGACCCGCGGGGGCCCGCGCATGCTGCGCAAGGCGGGCGGCGGCTTCAGCCTGCACCACGACTCCGACAAGAACCGCCGGCTCTCGACCTGCACCAACCTCTCCGTCGAGGTGAAGCCGGAGACGGACTCCTACACCTGGAGCGTGACGCCCAAGCTGGCCTGGCGGCCGGTGCCGAGCGTCTACCTCAGCTTCGGGCCCAGCTACGAGCGCAACGTTGTGGACGCCCAGTACGTGACGTCGGTGGACGCCCCCGGCGAGGTGCCGGCGGACTTCGGCGAGCGCCGCTACGTCTTCGCCCGGCTCGACCAGACGACGGTGGCGGCCGGCATCCGCCTCAACGTCACGCTCACGCCCGGCCTGTCGTTGCAGACCTACGTGCAGCCGTTCATCTCGGCGGGGCGCTACGACGACTTCAAGGAGCTGGCGCGCGCCGGGAGCTACGACTTCGTGCGCTACGGCCGCGACGGCGGCTCGAGCTACGACCCGGCGACCGGCACGGTCACGCCGGCGAACGGGGGCACGGCGTTCGCGCTGCGCGATCCGTCGTTCAACTACCGCTCGCTGCGCGGGAACGTGGTCCTGCGCTGGGAGTACCGGCCCGGCTCGGTGTTCTACCTGGTGTGGACGCAGTCGCGCGAGGACGAGGAGGCGCTCGGGGATCTGCGCTTCGGACCCTCGACCCGTCGCCTGCTCGACGCGCCGGCCAACGACATCTTCCTCGCCAAGCTGACCTACTACCTCGGCCTGTAGGCGGAGGTCCGCCTACCGCCGCGGGGCGTCGGGGCCGACGTGCGGACGCAGCTCGTCGGCCCCGACGCCCGTGGCGAGCACGTACGGTCCGCTGGCGGAGGACCTGCCGTCGGCGGAGCAGGTGCCGAAGTAGCAGGCGCCGTCGCCCTGGGCGTAGCCCCCTTCACACGCGGGGCAGGCGACGGTCTCGTAGGTCTCGACGGCGAAGTCGAGGTTGCCGTCGTCGTCACCGATCGCCTCGAGCGGCACGGCGACGGTGACGACGGCGCGCCCGGGCCGCAGCAAGGCCTCGCCGCTGGCCGGCCCCCAGCCGCCCGGGTAGCCGGACTCGAGCGTGATGCGGCGCACCACGGCGATCCGGCTCTCCGGGGCCCACTCGACGCCGCGCACGACGTACTCGTAGCCGCGCCAGTAGCCGGTCCGCTGCTGGTCGGTGTTGATGAGCACCTGCAGGCACCAGCCACCCGGCGAACTCGCCGAATACTCCGGCACGTGGCGCCAGCCCTCGACCGCCAGGTTGCCGGTCAGGAGCAGCACGCCGTGCTTCACCTCGGCGCGCAGATGGGTGAGCGTCGGGACCGCTGGTTGGTGCGACGCGACGTCCGGGGGCGCCGGGACGCCGGCGAGGCCGACGAGGGCCGTGCCCGGGGCGCCGACGGGGGACATGGGGGAGAGTCGGCAGCCACCGGCGAGGAACAGCAGCGCCACGGCGGCGGCGATGCTGCGTGCCGCGCGGAGCCGGTTCCCTCGGCCTGCGTTCAAGGAGTTCATCGCCGGGAAACTCCGCAAGGGTCGCGCCAGCGGTCGCGTTGGCGCGGGGGCGGCGCGCAAGTCGCGTTCCGACTGCGGACTCGGCCGGGCGCGGCTGGCGAGCGGTCGCGCGCGGTCCGGCCGCGACGCCGCGGAAGTGTCGCCGGGACCAACAGGGATTGGGGCGAACGGCGCGGCGTCGAGCGGTTCGACCGGTGGCGCGGCGGGCGCTATCCTCGCGCCACCCTCCTGGAGGTTCCATGTCGTCCCCGGATCACACCCACATCGCCGCATTGCGGCTGCGGCACCCCGCGGTGCTCGCCGCCCGGCGCACGCTGCTCGCCGGCGGCCGGTTGGGCGAGGCCGAGGGCGTCGCGCTGTTCGCGGCTCCGCTGCTCGAGCTGGGACGCCTGGCCGGAGCCTTCGCGCGCGACCGGCACGGCGACCGGGTCCTCTTCACCGTCAATCGGCAGCTCAATCCCACCAATCTCTGCGTGCTCTCGTGCCGCTTCTGCGACTACGCGCGCAAGCCGGGCCAGGCCGGCGCCTACACGCTCACGAAGGAGCAGATCCTCGCGCACCTCGACCCCGGCATCACCGAGCTGCACGTGACCGGCGGGTTGCACCCGCAGTGGCGCTTCGAGGACTACCTGGACGTCATCCGCTGGGTGAAGGCGGCGCGGCCCGACCTGCAGGTGAAGGCGTGGACGGCGGTGGAGATTGACTTCTTCTGCCGGCTGACCCGCCGGCCGGTCGAGTGGGTGCTGGAGCGGCTGCGCGAGGCGGGGCTGGACGCGCTGCCCGGCGGGGGCGCCGAGGTGTTCAGCGAGCGCGTGCGGCAACAGCTCTTCCGCCAGAAGATCGGCGGCAGCCGCTGGCTCGAGATCCACGAGACCGCGCACCGCCTGGGGATTCCCTCCAACGCCACGCTGCTCTACGGCCACATCGAGGCCGCGGCCGAGCGCGTGCGGCACCTGATCCTCCTGCGCGAGCTGGAGGACCGCGCTCCGGGCTTCCTCGCCTTCGTGCCGCTGGCGTTTCAGCCCGGCGCGACCGGTCTCGTGGCGCGCGCCGCCTCGGCGGTGGACGACCTGCGCACGGTCGCGGTGTCGCGGCTGGTGTTCGACAACGTGCCGCACGTCAAGTCCTACTGGGTGATGCTCGGCCGGGACACCGCCGGGATCGCGCTGCACTTCGGCGCCACCGACCTGGATGGCACGGTCGGGGTCGAGCGGGTGGCGCACGCCGCCGGGGCTGCGAGTCCGGCGGGTCTGGCCGAGGAGGCGGTGGTGCGCCTGATCCGCGAGGCCGGCAAGATCCCGGTGCAGCGCGACGCGCTCTACCGCGTGGTGCGCGAGTACGGCGAGGCCGGAGCGGCGTGAGCCGCGCCGGCGGCGTGGCGGGCGATCAGCGCGCTCGCACGATTCGCGACGAATCCACGAAGGCGCGCCCCGCGCGGTAGAGCGCCAGCCGCGCGCGGATCGGCGCCGCCAGCGAGTCCGCGTGCGCCCGCGCGGCGATCCCGCCGGCGCGCTGCGCGATCGCCGCCGCCTCGGCGAAACGGCCGGCCGTCGCCAGCGCCGCCGCCTGGGTGTCGAGCACGTTGGGGTCGCTCGCGTGCGTGACCGCCACGGCCCGTGCCGCGGCGCTCACCGCCCCGGCCCCGTCGCGCACCGCGGGATCGGGGCTGGTGGCCAGCAGCCAGGCCAGGGCGTTGAGCGCGTCGGGGTCGTCGGGCCGCTCGGTCACGGCCTGCCGCAGGTAGGCGGCCGCGCGGGAGTCCTGGCCCGGCTGCGTGAGCAGTGCCAGGGCG
This sequence comes from uncultured bacterium, assembly GCA_964398895.1. GTDB lineage: Bacteria > Eisenbacteria > RBG-16-71-46 > RBG-16-71-46 > RBG-16-71-46 > JANXPZ01. Next base: position 3,285 of record CAYNPF010000065.1, on the reverse strand, counting down.
ATGGGCAGGGATGCGCGCTTCGCGTGCCCCGCCGCCGCCGCGGCGCGCGCGAACAGGTCCAGTCCCTCGCCGACTCGACCGGCGGCCACGGCGGCCATGCCGAGCCGGTCGAGGGCCGCCGGGTACTCGGGTTGCAGCGCCAGGGCCCGACGGAGGTCCGACTCGGACTCGGCGCCGCGACCGAGCGCCTGATCGGCGATGCCCAGGTGCAGGAAGGCGTCGGCGCGCCACGGCGCCAGCTCGATCGCGCGGTGCAGTGCCGCGGCCGAACCGGACCAGTCGCGCAGCCGGGCCAGCGCGACGCCGAGACCGACGTAGCTGTTGGCGTAGTCCGGCGCCAGCTCGATGGCCCGGCGCAGGTAGCGGACGGCCTCGACCTGCTCCGAGTCGGCCTCACAGGCGGCGGCCAGCCCGTTCAGCGTCATCACGTTCTCGCCGCCGACCCGCAGCGCGTGGCGGTAGAGCGTGCGCGTGTCGTGCCAGACCGCCACCTGGCGCACCGTGGCCAGTCCGAGCGCGAAGAGGACCGCGATCGCGCCGGCGACGGCGAATGCCCGGCGGGTTCGCGAGGTGCCGACCCAGTCGCCGAGCGGCCAGGCCACGGCGATGGCGAGCCCGATGCCGGGCAGGTAGGTGTAGCGGTCGGCACAGGATTGCATCCCGACCTGCACGAGGCCGAGCACCGGCACGAGCATGCCGAGGTACCAGAGCCAGCCGATCGCGACGGGTGACGCCCGCCGCAGCCGCCCCAGCGCGAGAATCGTCGTGGCGAGCGCGGCCAGCGCGGCGAGGATGACGGCGACGGGGGCGATCGGCGCGGGCGCGTAATGGGGCGAGAGCCGTGCCGGCCACAGGCTCGTGCCGACGTAGCGCCACACGGAGAGCGTCGCGTTGGCGAGTCGCTGGGCCGGCGGCAGCGTCGTGTCCACCGCCCCGGCCATGCGCTGGAAGTGCAGCGTCATCGCCGAGGAGGCGCCGGCGAGCAGCAGCAGCGGCCACTTCTCGAGCACGAGTCCCACGAGCGAGCGCGCCGGCGCGCCGCCCGACGTGCCCCCGGAGCGCCTCCCCCACCGCCCCAGTGGCCACACGTCCACCAGCACCAGCACGAACGGCACCGTCACCAGCATCGGCTTCGCCAGCAGTCCCAGCGTCAGGCCCGCGATCACCAGCGCCCACCGCCCCGCCGTCGGTCGCCGCGCCCAGTCGCCGTAAGCCCCGAGCGTGAGCACGAAGAGCAGCCCGCTCAGCACGTCCTTGCGCTCCGAGATCCACGCCACCGACTCCACCCGCAGCGGGTGCAGCGCGAACAGCGCGGCGACGAGCACGCTGCGCCACCACGCCCCGCTCAGCCGGTGCAGCACCAGCGCCAGCAGCAACGCATTGAGGATGTGCAGCAGCAGGTTCACCGCGTGCGGGCCGGCCGGCGAGAGACCGAAGAGCGTCACGTCGAGCATGTGCGACGCCGAGGTCAGCGGGTGCCAGTTGCCGCCGTGGGGATGGGTCAGCGCCCAGCGGAGCCCGGCCGGGCGCAGGCCGCCGCTGATCTGCGGGTTCTCGAGGACGTAGCCGGGGTCGTCGAGCCGCAGCCAGTCGTGGTGGAGCACGGCGCCGAAGGCGGCCAGCGTGGCCGCGGCCAGCAGGAGCAGGACGAGCGCGCGGGCGGGGCGGTCGGACGGCGGCAGTGATGCCGGGAAGCGCATGGTGCGCGGACTCTAGCACAGGCGTTTCGCCGGACCGGCGCGGCGCCCGATCCGCGAGGCACGACAGCCGCGGCGCCTGGCGGCTGGCGAGCCGCCGCCCGGTCGTTGTAGAGTCGCGCACCGTCATGGACGAACTGCCCGAGCTGACCTCCGCCGTCGTCGCCGCGCGTATTCCCTACGCGAACGTGGCGCCCTTCTACGCGCTGTGGCACGAGGCGCCGTTCGCGGTGCGAGACCTGGCGCCGCGCGACCTCGGCCGCGAGGCCGAGGCGGGGCGCGTGGACTTCGGCTCGATGGCGGCGGGCGACTACCTCCGCCTCAAGGACCGCTTCGAGTTGTTCGATCCGCCCTTCGGCGTGGCGGCGCGCGGCGAGGTCCAATCGGTGCTGCTCTTCTCGCGCCGGCCAGCCGAGGCGCTGGCCGGCGGCCTGGTCTCCGTGACCCCGGCCACCTCGACCTCGATCCGCCTGCTCCACCTGCTGCTCGACGTCCGCCGCGGTCTGCGCGGCGTGCGCTACGTACGGGGGCTCGAGCCGGCCCGGGCCGATGCGATGCTCATCATCGGCGACGCGGCCATGCGCGTGCGCCGGCAGCCGCCCGAGGGCTTCGTCCACGTCCTCGATCTCGGGGCTGACTGGCTGGAATGGACCGGGCTGTCGTTCGTCTACTCGGTGTGGGCGGTGCGCTCGGCGCTCGCCCCCGGCCTGCGCACGGCGATCGGTCGCTTCCTCGAGACCTCGCTGACCGCCGGGCTGGCCACGCTGCCCGAGGTGGCGCGCCGGCAGACCGAGTCCGGCTGGCGGCCCGAGGAGGTCGAAGCCTACCTGCGGCGCTTCAACTACCGCCTCGGCCTCGACGATCTCGCCGGCCTCCAGCGCTACGAGACGCTGCTGCACGCCCACGGGCTGATCGAGCTCGACTAGCCCGGGTCGCCCCGCCGGGGGCGCGGGATTTCGCAACCGAGCGTGTCCTTCTGTCGTAGATTCCCAGGGTCCCGGCGCGAGACGCCGGGTCACCGACCGGGGGAGGTCCCCGGCCGGCCGAACGGCCGCCCGCGCGGCGAAGGAGCCCGGCAATGCCGTCCATGCACGAAGTGGATTACGAGATCGTCGGCGACGACATGCAGTTCGTGAAGATCGAGCTGGATCCCGGCGAGGCCGTGCTGTCGGAGGCCGGCTCGATGATGTTCGTCGAGGACGGCATCGAGATGCAGACCATCTTCGGCGACGGCTCGCAGCAGTCGCAGGGCGGCGGCCTGGTGGGCGCGCTGATCGGCGCCGGGAAGCGCTTTCTGGTCGGCGAGTCGCTGTTCATGACCGTGTTCATGAACCAGGCGCAGGGCAAGCGCAAGGCCGCCTTTGCGGCGCCCTACCCGGGCCGCATCCAGGCCATCAGGCTCTCCGACGTGGGCGGCGAGCTGATCGCGCAGAAGGACTCGTTCCTCTGCGCCGCCAAGGGCGTGGCGCTCGACATCGCCTTCACCAAGCGCTTCGGCGCCGGGCTGTTCGGCGGCGAGGGGTTCATCCTCGAACGGATCAAGGGCGACGGCTGGTGCTTCGTGCACGCCGGCGGCGCCCACGAGGAG
>CAYNPF010000064.1:0-10469 GCA_964398895.1 uncultured bacterium | reverse complement strand
CGAGCGCGTCCGGGGACAGCTGCGCGATGGTGTTCCAGGCGCCGCGGAACTTGAAGGCGCCCATGCGCTGCAGGTTCTCGCACTTGAGCAGCACGGTGGCGCCGGTGCGCTCGTCCAGCGTGCGCGAGGTGGCGACCGGCGTGCGGTGCGCCACGCCGCGCAGCCGTCGCTCGGCCTCGGCGAGCCGCCTTGCCATCTCCTCCGGGGCGGGGATCACCGCCGCGGGCGGCGTGTCGGAGATCATCCCGATGCGCCCGCCGGCCCCCCGGGCTCGAGTCCCGGCTCGGTCTGCCGCCGCGGATCGAGCGCCCGCTCGATCTGCTCCGGCGAGAGGTCGGTCATCTCGCGCGCCAGCTCGCGCACCGGGCGCCGCTCGCGGAAGGCGCGCTTGGCGATCTCGGCGGCGCGATCGTAGCCGATGAGCGGGTTGAGCGCGGTGGCCATGCTCGGCGAGATCTCCACGTAGGCGCGGCAGGCCTCCTCGTCCGCCACCAGCCCGGCGATCGCCCGGTCGGCGAACAGCCGGCTGACGTTGGTCAGCAGGCGGATGCTCTCGAGCAGGTTCCGGGCGATCAGCGGCAGCATGGTGTTGAGGTCGAGCTGGCCCCACTGGGCGCCGACGGTCACGGCGACGTGGTGTCCCATCACCTGCGCGCCCACCTGGATCACCGACTCGCAGATCACCGGGTTCACCTTGCCCGGCATGATGCTCGAACCCGGCTGCACCGCGGGCAGTGCCACCTCGCCCAGGCCGCAGCGCGGACCCGAGTTCATCAGCCGCACGTCGTTGGCGATCTTCATCAGGCTCGCGGCCACGGTATTGAGCGCGCCGCTCGCCCACAGGGCGGCGTCCTGCGCCGCCTGCGCCTCGAAGTGGTTGGCCGCCTCGCGGAACTCCGTGCCGCTCTCGCGCGACAGGATCGCGATCACGCGCCGCGCGAAGTCGGGATGCACGTTGAGACCGGTGCCCACCGCCGTGCCGCCGAGGGCCAGCTCGCGCAGGTCGGGCAGCACCGCGCGCAGCCGGGCCACACCGTGCCCGACCTGGGCGGCGTAGCCCGAGAACTCCTGCCCGAGCCGGATCGGCGTGGCGTCCATCAGGTGCGTGCGCGCGGTCTTGACCACGTCGTCCCACGCGCGCGCCTTCTCCGCCAGCGCCGCCTGCAGGTGTTCGAGCGCCGGCAGCAGCCCGCGCTCGATCTCCAGCACCGCGGCGACGTGCAGCGCGGTGGGGATCACGTCGTTGCTGCTCTGCCCGAGGTTGACGTGGTCGTTGGGGTGCACGGGCCGGCCGAGGAGCTGCGCGGCGCGGCGGGCGACGACCTCGTTGGCGTTCATGTTGGTGCTGGTGCCGCTGCCGGTCTGGAACACGTCCACCGGGAACTCGGCGTCCCAGCGCCCCACCGCCACCTCGCCGGCCGCCGCGGCGATCGCCCCGGCCAGCGCCGGCTCGAGCAGGCCGAGCTCGGCGTTCACCCGCGCCGCCACCTGCTTCAGCCGGGCGAGCGAGCGCAGGAACGCCACGGGCATCGGCTCGCCCGAGACCGGGAAGTTCTCCACCGCCCGCTGCGTCTGCGGACCGTAGAGCGCCGCGGCGGGAACCCGCATCTCGCCCAGGCTGTCGCGCTCGACGCGGAAGTCGTCCACGGTTCAGCCCTCCTCGATCTCGTAGCGGCTGCGGATCTCGACCGCTCCCTCGAGCATGGCGTGCACCGAGCAGTACTTCGTGTCGCTGAGACGGATCGCCTCGGCGAGCGCCGCCTCGCTGAGGCCGTGGCCGCGCACGCGGTGCACGACCTCGAGGCGGGTGAAGATCTTCGGGTGCTGGTCGGTGCGGCGCTCGCCGATCACCTCGACCGTGTAGCCGGTGACCGCCTGGCGCTTCTTGCGCAGGATGCTGATGACGTCCATCGCCGTGCAGCCGCCCAGCGCGGCCATCACCGCCTGCATCGGGCTCGGGCCCTCGGCCTCGGCACCGCTGTCGAACAGGAACGAGTGCTCGCCGGTGCGCGCGGCGAAGCACATGCGCGCGCCCTCGACGGTCTCGAGCTCCAGGGTGGCGCGACTGGTGACGTGGCCCGGCGCGGCCGGAGGCGTGTCGGTCATGATCCCTCCACGGCGCGCGGGCCCGCCCGGCGGGTCCGTGGCCGGCTGATCTTCGGATCGCTGCGTCCCGCCCGGAGCAGCGGGCTCCGCGAGTCTAGCCCGGGCGTCCGCCGCCGCGCCAGCCGGCCTTGCCGGCCGCGGGACGGGCCGCTACCGTGACCGCATGCCCGCCCTGTCCGTGCTGCTACCGGTCCGCGACGCCGCCCCGTGGCTCGACGCCTCGCTGGCCTCGCTGTGGCGGCAGAGCTTCCGCGACTTCGAGGTCGTCGCCGTGGACGACGGCTCCACCGACGGCTCGGGCGAGCGACTCGAACGCGCGGCGGCGGCCGAGCCCCGCCTGCGCGTGTTCCACACGCCGCCCCGCGGCCTGCCCCGCGCCATCGCCACCGCCCACGCCCACGCCCGTGGCCCGCTGCTGGCGCGCCACGACGCCGACGACCTCTCGCACCGCCAGCGTTTCGAGGCGCAGGTCGGCTTCCTGCGGGCGCACCCGGACGTGACCGTCGTGGGAACCCGCCTGCGGCTCTTCCCCGCGGCGGCGCTGCGACCCGGGATGCGGCGCTGGGTGGCGTGGCACAACGCCCTGCTCACCCACACGGAGATGGCCCGCGAGGTGCTGGTCGAGAGCCCGCTGGCGCACGCCACCGCCCTGCTGCGACGCGACGCGGTCGAACGGGCCGGCGGCTGGCGCGACCGCGGCTGGCCGGAGGACGTGGATCTATGGCTGAGGCTGCTTGAGTCGGGAGCCCGCTTCGCCAAGCTGCCACGCGTCCTCTACGCCTGGCGCCAGCACCCGGCCAGCGCCACCTGGCGCGATCCCGCCTTCTCCCGCGAGCGCATCCAGGCGCTCCAGGAGCACTCGCTCGACCGCGGCTTCCTGCGCGGCCGGCGCGAGGTCGCCCTGGTGGCGGTGGGCTCGAGCCTGGGCCGCTGGGCCTCGGCGCTGAGCGGGCGCGGACTGCACGTGCGCGTGCTCGAATGCGGTAAACCGCATCCGGGTCCGCGCCCGACGGCGTCGCTGCGACCGCCCATCGTGCTGGTATTCGGTGCCGCTCCGGCTCGTCGGCGGTGGCGTGAGGCGCTGACGGCGTCCGGAATGGAAGAAGGGCGCGACTTCCTCTTCGTCGGCTGAACCCTGCGCACGTATCAGGTGGATGTCAACTCGCCGGAATCGTGTTGCTTCCTGCGAGTGAATATGTCTCTATGTGCCCGTGCGACACCCAATCCGATCAACCCTCCCTCGGAACGGAGGTGCAATGCCCAAGAAGAAGCGCAAGAAGCGGGTGCAGTACACGGCGGCCGAGCGGGCCAAGGTACTCGCGGCCGCGCAGGCGGAGAACCTGACCGCGCTGCAGATCCAGAAGAAGTTCGGCGTCACGCCCGTCACCTACTACTCGTGGCGCAAGAAGACGGGACTGACGCACCGGCGGGGCGGAGCGGCGGGAACGGCTCTCCCGGCCACCGGTGGTCTCGACGCCCGCGTGCGGGCCGAGGTGAAGCTCAAGGTGCAGCAGGTGATGCCCGACATCGTGCGCGCCGAGGTGAACGCCTACCTCGACTCCCTGTTCCGCGAGCCGCGCGGACGGCGCTGACGATCACGGCGATGACGCGTGCGGCCCGCCCTCCGGGGCGGGCCGCATCGTCTTCCGCGGAACCGCACGCTCAGGCCCGCATCGCCTCCGCCGGCGGAACCGGCACCCGCGGCACCGGCAGCGCCAGCGCGCACAGCAGGCCCGGCACCAGAACGCCGATGAGCACCGCCAGCCCCACGCGCAGGCCGCACGCGTCGGCCAGCGCGCCGATCGGGGCCACCACCAGCGCCCCCACGCCCCAGGCCGCCCCCATCAGCAGGCTCGAGATGGTCGAGGAATGGCGCGGCGCCAGTTCCTGGCCGAGTACCACGTTCACCGGCAGCGAGCCCTGCACGACGAAGGAGCCGGCCACGAGGCAGACCAGACCCGGCAGGGGCGGCAGGAACAGGAAGGCGATGAAGAGCGGGATGGCGCCGACGAAGGACTGGACGACCACGGCCCGGCCACCGATGCGCTCCGCCATCCAGCCGCCGACGAAACCGCCCAGCGCCCCCATGGCCAGGTAGGCGGTGAGCGCGAGACCGCCGAAGGCGACCGGGTAGCCGAGGCGGTGCAGGTGGATCGGCAGGAAGGTCATGAAGCCGTAGGACACCGCCGAGCGCGCCACCACGGCGACGTAGAGCAGTGCCAGCGGGCGCAGCACCGGCCGCAGCTCGCGCAGCGCGGGGCGGTCCACCGGAGCCGATGTCGCCTCGCCGGCCTCCGCCGCACCGGCCTCGGGGCGCGCCAGCGCCACCATGAGCGCGATCGCCAGCAGGACACCCGGGATCATGGCCAGCCACGACCGCTCGAGTCCGACCCAGCCCAGGACCGCCACGGCGGCCATCGGACCCAGCGCGTTGCCCAGCGTGCCGCCGGTGATGAAGATCGCCATGGCCAGCGAGCGCCGCGGCGACGACCGGGTCGCCAGCACCGCCGACTGCGGGTGGAACCACGAGACGCCCAGCCCGCCGACCATCAGGATCGCGACCAGGGCCGCGAAGGTCGGGGCGAGGCCTACTGAACTCATCAGCACAGCACCGAGCAGGGGCCCGAGACCGATCATCCACGGATGGCGCAGCCGGTCCGCCACCAGGCCGAAGAGCGGCTGCGAGAACGACGACGACAACGAGGCCAGCGCCACCAGCGAGCCCACCATGGCCAGGTTCATCCCCAGTCGCGTCGCCAGCAGGGGCAGCAGGGGCGAGAAGAACGACGAGTAGATGTCCACGGTGAAGTGCGCGGTGGCCAGCAGCGCCAGCCGCGACGTGATCACGGAGCGCATAGGTGTCGGACCTTAGCACAGCGCCCCGCCGCGCAGGGCGGCGGGGCGCTCGCTCGGGAGGGGTCCGCGTCAGGCGGCCATGCGCTCCAGGTCGGCGACGACGCGCTCGACGCGCGTCACCTCGAGGTGGGCGCGCTTGAGCAGCACCGGCACGTGCTCGAGCCGCTGCTCGCGCCCCTGCTGCTCCAGCTCGGCAAACACCGCCCCGCAGGCGTTGGCGCCCAGGGTCAGGCACATCCCCTTCAGCCCGTGCGCCTCGAACTCGACGCGCCGCGCATCGCGGGCCACCACGGCCTGTCCGAGCTGATCGAGCCGCGGCCGCACCTCGCCGAGGAAGGTGCTGAGCAGCGTGGAGCGCAGCTCGGGGATGCCCATCGAGCTCTGCTCCAGCCGTTCGAGGTCGAGCACCGGCGGGGCCTCCCCGCCAGCGTCGGCGTCGCGGCCCGGCGCCGGCAGCGGCAGGACGTCGGCCAGCGACAGCACCGACGGGACGTCGGTCGTCTCGTCCTCCGCCTCGACCGCTTCCAGGCGCGGATCGTCGCCCACGATCTCGATCCCGGCGGCGGCCACGTCCCGGACCGGACCGGTCCGCGCGAACCCGCAGATCTCCGCCTCGGCCGCCTCGACCTCCTGCAGGAGGCCGGCGTCGGGAGCCGACGCGTCGTCCACACCGACCGTGGGCTCCTCCTCCCCCGCCGCCGCGGGCTCGGGACCGAGGTCCACCAGCTCCTCGTGCGGCCTCGACACGTCGCGCAGGAGCCGCTCGACGACGTTGCAGAGCTGTCCCAGGTCCACCGGCTTGGCGAGGAACTCGTCCATGCCGGCGGCGAGGCAGTGCTCGCGCTCGTCCGGATCGGCGCTGCCGCTCATCGCCAGCAGGTGCGCCCGGTGCCCCGGGGCCTCGCGCGCCCGCAGCTCGCGGGCCAGTTCGTGGCCGTCACCGTCGGGCAGCCGCAGGTCGAGCAGGACCAGGTCGAACGGCTCGCGGTCCCAGGCCTCCAGCGCCGCCGCGACCGTGCCCACGACGTGCAGGCCGTAGCCCAGGCGACGCAGCGTCCACTGGGTGACGAGCTGACCGACCTCGCTGTCCTCGACCAGCAGGATGCGCAGGCGTCCGCGCCGCGCCTCGGCCATCGAGTGCAGCGTCACCAGCTCCGGGGTCGTGCCGGGCGCCGCCGCCTCGGCGCGGTTCCTCGCCTCGACCAGCAGTCGGGAGAGCAGGTCCCACTCGAGTGGCTTGGAGATGTAGGCGGCGAAACCGCAGGCGTGGGCCCGCGCCGCGTCGCCGCGATGCCCGGCCGAGGTCACGAGCACGGTGAGCGTGCGATCGAACAGGGCGTCGGCGCGAATGGCCGCGCCAAGCTCCTCACCCGCCAGACCCGGCAGCTCGCGCTCGATCAGGGCGAAGCGGAACGGCTGCTCCGCCTCGGCGGCCGAGCCGAGCAGGGCCAGCGCCGTCTCGGCGTCGGCGACCGATTCGACCCGGCAGCCGCGGGTGCTGAGCTTGGCCACGTACGAGCGGCGCATCGCCGCCGACGGCTCGACCACGAGCACGCGCTCCTCGGCCAGCCCCGAATCCGCCGGGGCGGCCGCGGGCGCCGTCTCGACGTCGGCCTGCAGCTCGAGCCCGATCTCGAACCAGAAGGTGCTGCCCCGCCCCGGGGTACTCCGCACGCCGACGTGGCCACCCATCAGCGCGACCAGGCGGCTGCTGATCGCCAGCCCCAGCCCGGTTCCCCCGTAGCGTCGGGCGATCGAGGCGTCGGCCTGTTCGAAGGCCTCGAAGATGCGACCGCGCTGCTCCTCGTCCATGCCGATGCCGGTGTCGGAGACGGAGAAGCGCAGGGTCACGCGATCGCCGTGTTCCTCGACCGGCTCCACCGCCAGCGTCACGCCGCCATGCTCGGTGAACTTGACGGCATTGCCGCCCAGGTTCATCAGCACCTGGCGCAGCCGGCAGGGATCGCCGAAGACCCGCGCCGGCACGGCGTGGTGCACCGTGCAGTCGAAGTGGAGTCCCTTCTCGTTGGCCATCGGCGCGAGCAGCGCCGCGACCTCCTCCGTGGTCACGCGCAGGTCGAAGGGCAGCCGCTCCAGCACGAGCTTGCCGGCCTCGGCGCGCGAGAAGTCCAGGGTGTCGTTGACGAGGTCGAGCAGACCCTCGCCGGCGTGCAGGAGCACCTCGAGCATGCCGTGCTGGTCACGGTCCAGCTCCGTCTCGAGCAGCAGGTGGGCCATGCCCATCATGCCGTTCATGGGCGTGCGCAGTTCGTGGGTCATCGTCGCCAGCATGTCGGCCCGGTCCTGGGCCAACCCGCGGGCCTGCGCCAGCTCGGCCTCGAGTTCGGCGACGCGCTGCTGCAAAGCGGCGAGGCCCGCCGCCGCCGCGCTCGCCGGCGGCGCGGGTGCACCCCCGGTCCCGCCCGGCCCGGACGGAACCGCCGCTTCGGCCGGCGGGAAGCCACCGGACAGCGCGGCGAACGTGCGATCGAGCTCGTCGAGGGCGCCGTCCAGGTCGGCGGCGTCCCCGACCTCGCCGCCGGGATCGTCCGGCGACGGGGGGACACCCCGTGGAGCGGTGCCGTCGGTGTCGGCGGTGGACCTGGGTTCTACCATGGGACCTCGAGGGGTGAAGGTACCGCCGAAGGCCGATCGCGCCTTCGATCGTGGCGCTCACCCGATTCCAGGGCAGGTCGCTCTTGGCGCGTCCCTGCGCTCGAATCGGGCCCCCGCCCCGCGGGCTCGGCGCCTCGCAACGGAGGACGCCGGCGCGGGGCCGGGGGCTGTTCGAGGAGGATATCGGCAGACCGGCCGGCGACATTCACCGAAAAGCCGGGCTCGACCGCCGCCCCCGCCGGACGCGGCCGGGTGCGATCCCGAAGGTCATGGGCGCCAGTAGCGCGGGACGGAACGGCGGTCTAGGATGCGCTCGTCCGGCCCCGAACCACCCGCACGGAGGTGCCACCTTGTCCGTCCAGCCCCCCAGCCCCGGCCCGCAGCGCCAGATCGCCGTCTTCATAGACTTCGAGAACATCGCGCTGGGCCTGCGGGATCCCGCCGCCCCGTTCGAGGCGCGGCGCATCCTCGACCGGTTGTTGGAGAAGGGCAAGGTGCTGGCCAAGGTGGCCTACGCCGACTGGGGCCGCTTCCGCGAGTACACCCAGAGCCTGCATGAGAACGGCATCGAGCTGATCGAGATCCCGCGGCGCGCCAGCACCGGCAAGAACTCGGCGGACATCCGGCTGGTGGTGGACGCGATGGACCTGAGCTGGAGCAAGACCCACATTGACACCTTCGTGATCGTCTCCGGCGACAGCGACTTCTCGCCCCTGGTGGCCAAACTCAAGGAGAACGGCAAGCACGTCATCGGCCTCGGCATGCGGGACTCGACCTCCCCGCTGCTCGCCAACTCTTGCGACGAGTTCATCTACTACGAGGACCTCGAGTCGCCGCACGAGCCGGCACGCGAGGGAACGAAGCCGGCGCAGGACCGGGCTGCGGCCTTCCGCCTGGTCGCCGACACCGTGCGGGCGCTGCAGCGCGAGGGGGTCGAGCTGATCCAGGCCTCGCTGGTCAAGGACACGATGAAGCGCAAGCGTCCCGCCTTCAGCGAGGCGACGCTCGGCTACGGCAGCTTCAGCGACCTGCTCGAGGACGCCCGCGATGCCGGCGCGGTGGCGCTGCGCCGCGACGAGCGCAGCGGGACCTACGTCGTCACCGCCACCGCGGCCGCGGGCGCGCGCCGTCGCCGCCGTCCCCGCAGCGGCGCAGCGCGGAGCTGACCGGAGCCGGGATGCGGCGCGACGAGGAGCGTCACCCGCCGCGGCTCGGTCCGCGCCTCGCGGCCTGGCTGCTGGTGCCGCTGCTCGTGCTGGCCGTGGCGCTGGCCCTGCTGCTGCGGCTCGCGTCGCCCGCCCTCCGCGGCGGCCCGCTGGCGGCCGTGGGGCTGGCGCTGGCCGCCGCCGCGACCCTGCTGCTGGTCGTGCACCTGCGGGTGAGCCGCCCGCTCGCCCGGCTGACGCGGCAGTTCCACGACGCCGCGAGCGGCGGGCCGCCGACCCGCGTGCCGGTGAGCGGCGACGACGAGCTGGCGCGGCTCGCCGTCGAGTTCAACCACGTCTGCGAGCGGAGCGAGGCCGCCCAGCGCTCGCTGCAGGGCGAGCAGCAGATGCGCCAGCAGTTCGAGGGGCGACTGCGCAACACCGACCGGCTCGCCGGGCTCGGCCGCCTCTCCGCCGGGCTCGCCCACGAGATCGGCACCCCGCTCAACGTCATCAGCGGGCGGGCCGAGTCGCTGATGCGGCACCTGGGCGACAACGAGGCGGCGGTGCGCAGCCTGCGCGACATCTCCACGCAGACCGAGCGCATCGTGCACATCATGAGCGACATGCTCGACTTCGCCCGCATGAAGCCGCCGCGCCGCGTGCCCACCTCGCTCGAGGAGGTGATGCGCACGGTGCTCGACATGACCAAGCCGCAGCTCGCGCGCGGTCACGTCGCCGTGCAGATGGCGCTGCCGCCCGACCTGCCGCTGGTGGTTGCCGACGGCGACCAGCTCCGGCAGGTGTGCCTCAACCTGGCGCTCAACGCCCTCGACGCCATGCAGGAGGGCGGCACCCTCGCGATCGCGGCGGCGGTGCGCACCGGCCCGCATCCCGATCGCGGCGGCCCGGCGCGACGCTGGGTGACCGTGGACTTCACGGACTCCGGCGTCGGCATCCCGCCGGAGAACCTGGACCGGCTGTTCGATCCCTTCTTCACCACCAAGGAGCCCGGCAAGGGGACCGGCCTCGGGCTCTCGGTGTCGTACGGCATCGTGCGCGAGCACGGCGGCTGGTTCGACGTGGACAGCCGACCCGGCTCCGGCACGCGCATGACCTTCCACCTGCCCATCGAGGGCGACTCCGGTCCGGACGAGGAGGACGACGCCTGATGGAAGAGGCCCGCATCCTGGTGGTCGAGGACGACGAGTCCATGCTGCGCTTCCTCATGGACGAGCTGGGCGAGGCCGGCTTTCACGCGCTCGGCTGCTCGAGCGGCCGCGAGGCGCTGGAGCTGGTCCGGGTGCAGGCGGTCGAGGCGATCGTCACCGACCTGGTGATGCCGGGGATGAAGGGCGACGAGCTGCTGCGCGAGCTGCGCCACACCGTGCCCGGCGTGCCGGTGGTCATCATGACCGCGTTCGGCAGCATCGAGTCGGCGGTGGACGCGATGCGCGACGGCGCCTACCACTACCTGACCAAGCCCTTCCGCATCGAGCAGCTCGTCGCCACCCTGGAGAGCGCGCTGGCCGACGGCCGGCTGCGCCACCAGCTCCACGAACTGGCCGCCACCGCGCCCGGGCCCTCGGGCATCGTGGCGCAGAGTCCCCCGATGCGCCGGGCCCTCGACCTGATCGCCCGCGCCGCCCCCGCCGACGCGCCGGTGCTGATCCTCGGCGACAGCGGCACGGGCAAGGAGCTGCTGGCGCGCGCGCTGCACGCCGCCGGACCGCGGCACGCCCGCGC
>CAYNPF010000063.1:0-10765 GCA_964398895.1 uncultured bacterium | reverse complement strand
CACGTAGATGAACGAGCCGCCCGACCACACCGCGGAGTTGAGCGCCGCGAACTTGTTGTCGGTGGGCGGGATCACGGTGCCGAAGTGCTGGCGGAAGAGCTCCTCGTGGTCGCGCAGCGCGTGGTCGGTCGAGAGGAACAGCACGCCCTGCTTCTCGAGGTTCTCCTTGATCTTGTGGTAGACGACCTCGGAGTCGTACTGCGCCCCCACGCCCGAGAGGAACTTCTGCTCCGCCTCGGGGATGCCCAGCCGGTCGAAGGTGCGCTTCATGTCGGCGGGCACGTCCTCCCAGGACTTCGCCTCCTGCTCGGTGGGCTTGACGTAGTAGTAGATCTCGTCGAAGTCAATGCCCGAGAGGTCGCCGCCCCAGGCCGGCATCGGCTTCTTCAGGAAGGTCTCGAGCGCCTTGAGCCGGAAGTCGAGCATCCAGGCCGGCTCGCCCTTCATGCGCGAGATGCCGGCGACCACCTCGGGGTCCAGGCCCTTGCGGGCCTTGAAGACGAACTGGTCGGAGTCGTGGAAGCCGTACTTCTCGGTGTAGCTGTCGCGGATCCCCGCAGTGGGGTTCACCGGGCCGTTCATCGCTTCGCCGCCTCCCTCTCCTCGCGGACGAAGTCGTAGCCCCTCTCCTCGAGCTGCAGGGCCAGCTCCGGTCCGCCCGATCGGACGATGCGGCCTTCCATCAGCACGTGGACGAACTGCGGCTTGATGTAGTCGAGGATACGCTGGTAGTGGGTGATGACCAGCACGCCGAGGTCGGGACCGGACAGCGCGTTCACGCCCTCGGAGACGATGCGCAGCGCGTCAATGTCGAGGCCGGAGTCGGTCTCGTCGAGCACCGCGATCTCGGGCTTGAGCATCGCCATCTGCAGCACCTCGGTGCGCTTCTTCTCGCCGCCCGAGAAGCCGTCGTTCAGGTAGCGCAACGCGAAGGACTCGTCCATCTTGAGCAGGGCCATCTGCTCGCGCAGCAGGGCGCGGAACTCGCGCGGCGCGATGCCGCGCTTCGCCGGCGCGGCACCGTCGCCGGCCGCGCGCGGGGCGAGCCGCGCGTTCATCGCGGTGCGCAGGAAGTTGGAGACGGTCACGCCGGGGATGGCCACCGGGTACTGGAAGGCCAGGAACAGCCCGGCGCGCGAGCGTTCGTCCGTCTCCTTGCCGAGCAGGCTCTCGCCCTTGAAGAGGATCTCGCCCTTCGTCACCTCGTAGCGCGGGTGGCCCATGAGCGTGTTGGCGAAGGTGCTCTTGCCCGAACCGTTCGGGCCCATGATGGCGTGCACCTCGCCCTTGCGGACCTCGAGGTCCAGCCCCTTGAGGATCTCCTTGCCCTCCACCGAGACATGGAGGTCCCTGACGACGAGTTCGGGTGTCTGGCTCATGTTGGCTCTCTTCTTCCCCCGTGACGCCGCGCGCGGCGGCGGACGATCCGGCTATTCGATCTCATCCAGGCCCACCAGCCCGCCGCGCGTGCGTCGCGCCGGCGGCCGCGGGGCCGCTTTCTTCAACCCGGCCACCAGCGCCGGCTCCTCGCGCATGCCGTGGTCCTGCTGGCAGCGCACGCACACCTCGGCGGTCGAGGCCGCGCTGGCACAGCCACGGCAGGTCTCGAGGTAGGCCAGCCCGTCGGCCAACTCGCGCTCGAGCTGCTGGTAGCGCTCTACCGACTCGCGCGCCGCCTCGAGCTTCCGCTTGAACAGGGCGCGCAGGGTGTCCATCGCCTCCGTGCCGAGCCCCGCCTCCCACCACGCGCTCACCAGCTCGCGCATCTCCTGCAGGGAGAAACCCATGCTCCGCAACTGCTCGATCCAGCGCACGCGCTCGACCACGTTCGGCTCGTAGAGGCGGAAGCCGCCGCTCGAGCGGGTGGCCGGCTGGAGCAGGCCGAGCTCCTCGTACAGGTGGATCGCCCGCACGGTCTTGCCGGTCCGCTTCGCGACGTCGCCGATGCGCACGAGGTGCTGGTCCATGGTTTCCCCGAGAGACACACAACCCTTACGCGAGGGTTAGATTACTGTCGGAACTTACTGGATTCTAGATGTCTAGTCAATCAGCGGTCGCCACCAGGACGCTACCACCGACGACTCGTGCCTCGAGCTGGTCCGCGCGGCGAGATCGTCTCCATTGTTGTTTTCCGAATCGGTTTCAACTGTCTACCGCAGGGACGGATCATCCCCGCCAGCCCGGATCGGCCAGCGGCAGACCGAACGGGACGACCCAAGGGGCGCGCGGGCGGAGCGATCCAAGTCAGTCCGGACGGGATGATCGCCAGTGGACGGAACGAAACGACGAGGGGCGCCCGATCGGGCGCCCCCAGATTGCGAAACCCGCCGCGGCCCGCCAGCCGGGCCGGGTCCCTACCTGCCGATCAGCCAGTCAATGGTCTGCTCGATGGCTCGCGCGCAGACCGGGCAGAAGCGGTCCATGTTGCGGGTGAACATGATGCAGTCCGTCGTCGGCCGGTACAGGCCCTTCGCCATGTAGCCGGCGCCCTCGAAGGCCCCGACCTTCCCCCCGTACGTCTGCCCGGCGAGGAACGGCTTGCTCCAGGCGAGGTCGCGCGCGAACAGCGAGTCCATCCGCGCCTCGGGCGCATGGCTGGCCCGCAGCTCGCGCCGCTCCTTCTGGTAGACGGCCGAGTGCTGCTCGTAGTCCTCCTTGGCCCAGGGCGTCGGCACCGGCGTCTTCACCTCGACCAGGTCCTTCCACTTGAGCGCCGTCGGGTCCAGCAGCGCGGTGAGGTTCGGCTCCCAGGGTTCGACGGTCGGCGCCGCCGTCTCGTAGGCGACGTCGCTGGTGTAGTACTCGTCGGCCAGACCGGCGAGGTGGTGTCCGAACTCGTGCACGAAGACGTACGGGGTCGAGCCGCTCCGCGTCGCGCAGGTGGCGTAGAGGTTGTAGATCCCGCCGCCGCCGTACTTCTCGCCGTTCGCCAGGATCTCGAGGAACTCGTAGGGCGCCTGCGCCGCCGCCTCGCGCACCGCCACGTTGTCGTTGGTGAGCACGTAGCGCTCCGAGCCGAAGGCGTCGTAGGACAGGCCGAGCGCGGTGCGGCGGTACACGCCGTCGCTGGGCCGGTCCACGCCGGAGTCGGTCGAGGGCGTGTCGAGCGCGCGCACGTTGAAGTCGCCGCGCCGCTCGCGGAAGGGCGAGACCGAGAAGAGCACCTCGACCAGGCGCTTCACGTCGGCGTGGAACGTGGGCATCTCCGCCGCGGTGTAGCCGTCGCCGAGGATGAGCAGGTCAATCTTGCGGTCGGTCGGCCCGTTCTCGAACACCGTCCAGACGCGCCCCGTCGCCGCCAGCGGCTCGCGGCGGATGTCCAGTGCCGCCGGGTCCACGCGGAACCGGACCACTTCGCTGAAGGAGTTGTCGGCGCCGCGCTCGAGCAGGCAGACCTGCACCGGCCGCGTCGGGAAGGGGAAGCGCACCGACTCGGAGTAGGACCGCCGCACCGCGCGGGCCTCGCCCGTGCTCACCCACTCCCCGTAGATGCTGGCGAAGCCCTGGGCGTAGAGCACGAGGTTGGTGCCGAGGTCGCGCACCTCGACGCGGTAGGGCCCGCGGTTGAGCGGATCCACCAGGTTCGTGCGACTGCCCGGCCACGGCCCCTCGCGACGCAGGCCGGCCAGCGCGAACGACTCCTCGCCCACCTTGCCGGCGTGATCGTAGTCGAGCCGCAGCGTCGCCCCGTCCGACCACGACTCCAGCGGCGTGGCCGCGCCCGCCGCGCTCGCCGCGCCGGGCAGCCCCGCCAGCGCCAGCAGCAGCCCCAGCGCCCACGCCAGCCCGAGTCCCGCTCCCTTCCGTGCCGTCATCGTCCCTCCCGCGCGTTCCCGCTCAGTCGGCCGACCGACCCGGGAAGCGCTTCAGATAGTCGTCCAGCGCCGTCTCCAGCCCGACGTCGCGCCGGGCCTGCTCCGACAGGAACCACTTGTGCTCCAGCACCTGGCAGTAGAACTCCGATTCGCTGATGCCCGGCGTCGGCCGCGGGCCGCGCCGCCGCACCACCGGCCGGAAGCGCTCCTCCAGCCAGTGCAGCGCCGCGGCGCTCATCGGCACGCTGCGGTCCAGTTCACGGGCCATCGTCGCCCGCAGCTCGCGGATCTCGTTCAGCATCTGCTGCGCCTGCCGGTTCGCCGCGACGATTCCGGTCAGGTTGTGCAGCTCGTGGCGGTGGTAGTCGCGGTCGGTCACCACCGGCCGCATGCGCAGGCGGTCGCCCTCGCCGGTGGCCATCAGCGAGACCTCGCCGACGGTGAAGCCCAGCTCGTTGAGGGCGCGGATGCGCTCGTGGATGCGGTAGCTCTCGCTGACCGGGATGACGTCCTCGCGGGTGATCTCGTCCCACAGCTTCCGGTAGCGGTTGCGGATCACCGCCCCGGTCCCGTCGCGGGCCAGCGGCCCCGGCAGCTCGGCCACGGCGGCGAGATCGGCCAGCTCGCCCTCGACGTTCTCCTCCATGATGTCGAGGTCCTGGCCGCGCCGCCCGGCCGAGAGGTCCTCCTGCACCTCGGAGGTCTCGGCGTCCACCAGCCACGCCTGCAGCGCGCCGGCGTCGCGGCGGAACAGGGTGTTCGACAGCGAGCAGTCGCCCCAGTAGACGCCGGCCAGGTGCAGGCGCACCAGCATCCCGGCCATGGCGTGCAGCAGCCGCGTGCGGTAGCGCGCCAGGCCCGGCTGCATGAACAGCGTGCGGTAGGGCAGCGAGCCCTCGAGGAAGCGGGTCAGCAGCACGCCGTTCTCCTCGCCGCCCGCCCGCGTGGTGACCAGCCCCACGGGGCGGACCGCGGGCAGGTCATGCTGCTCGATCGCACGCAGGACGCCGTACTCGCGCTCGGCCGTGCCCGCGGGCAGCTCCTTGAGCGCGTAGATCGCGTCGCCGTAGCTGACGAAGCGCACCTCGTGGCGCGACAGGCCGCGCTGGACCTCGACCAGGCGGGGACAGTTCCCCGCCCAGTCGGCCAGCGGCAACGGCCAGGGCAGGTCGAGGAAGTCGGGATGCCCCGACCGCACCTGGATCGAGAGCAGCCCGTCGGTGTCCCCGCTCATCGCCCGCTCAGAGGCTCCGGCGCTCCAGCGTCACGCCGTGCGCGGCCAGGCCGTCCACGATGAAGCGGTAGGCGCTCGGCACCGCCGCCACCAGCTCGAGCGGCTGCACGCCCGGCGGCGGCACGATGCCGCTCGCCAGCATGTGCGCGGTCACCGCGGTGGTGAACGCGGTGGTGCGCGCCATCGCGGTCATACGGGTGGCCGGATCGTAGCGGTCCACCAGCCGCGTCTCCTCGGTGCCGTCGGCCCAGCGCGCCCGCACCAGCAGCACGACGAGGTCCTCGGGCGGATCCAGCGTACAGCGCGCGCGCAGCTCGTCGGCCAGCCGGCCGGCCGCCACCAGCGGCTGCACCGCCTCGACGTGCCCCGGCCAGCGCATCGTCTTCTCGCCCATCTCGGGCACGTCGGGCAGGGTGTCCATCAGCGAGCGCAGACCGTCGCTGTAGAACGCCACCAGGCGGCCTACGCCCTCGACCTCGACGTCCTCCATGCCGCTGAAGACCGGCACGGTCACCTTGCGCCCGCCCTGCACGATGCGCGCCGGCCGCACGTACTCCTCGGTGAGGTCGTCGAGCGACCAGGTCACGCAGTAGCCGTAGGGCCGGGTCGCGTCCTGGGCCACGCCGCCAACCATGATGACGATCTCCTGCGCCGCGCCGCGGCGGGCGCAGGCCTCGCCGGCCAGCAGGTTCGACAGCCCGGGCGCCAGGCCGGCGTCGGGCACGATGGTCACGCCGGCGGCGCGGGCCTCGGCGCCGAGGGCGAGCGCGTCCTCGGCGCAGAAGGAGACGTCCACCAGGTTGCGCCGCGCCGCGATCGCCGCCTTCATGGCGCCGAAGCCGAAGCGCGAGGGCAGCGCGCCGACCACCAGGTCGTGCCCGGCCATGAGGCCGACCAGCGTCTCGATCGAGGAGCCGTCGGCCTGCCGCCAGGCGAGGTTGGGCAGCGCGGCCAGGCCTGGATCGCGCAGGTCGGCGACGGTGACGCGCGCGGCCGGCAGCCGGGTGGCGAGGTCGGTGGCGATGACGCGGCCCTGCTGGCCGCCGCCGAGGACGAGGATGCTCTTCGCGCCGTTCGGGCGATCGTGCACCATGACGGGGTTCTCCTTGCGCGGCGGCGACGGAAGCAGCCGGTCGAGGTCGAGGAAGAGCAGGGTCATGCTGATCAGCCAGAACGGCATGGACACGGCGCAGACCGCGAGCACGCCGGCCTGGACCGCCCACGTCTGCGGCGCCAGGAACCCGACCAGGCTGGCGAGGTTCATGGGCAGCGAGAGCAGCAGGCTGGTGCCGAGGATGCGCCACCAACGGTGGCGGACCACGGCCTTGCTCCGATCCAGCGCGGCCTTGCCGCGGCCCTGCCGCAGCACGATCACCTGCATGACGAACGAGTAGTAGACGCTCTGCATGAGGCTCGGCACCACGAGCAGCAGCGCCAGCCCCAGCAGGATCACCATCATCAGCAGCATCGCCGGCAGGTAGCGCGGCGTGGTGGCGAGGGCGGCGCCCAGGGCGCGCGCCAGCGAGCGCCGCTCGCCCAGCACGGTGCGCTCGGTGAGCCAGGCGGCCGCCATCGCCCAGTAGCCGCTGAGGAACAGACCGAGCAGGCCCAGGCCGAGGACGAGCAGGCTGCGGACGAGGTCCGCCTCGTCGGGCCGGCCCAGGCTGCGCAGCTCGGCAGTCGCCACGGCGAGCACGCCGATGCCGAGGAAGTCCAGCGGCCGGCGCCAGAGGATCTCCCAGGCTCCGTCCAGGATGTCCGCGATTCGCAATCGCTGCGTGCTCGACTGAGGGGTGAGCATGCGGCCTCCATCCTCCGTGCACCGGGCGCCCGGGTGCGCCTCTCGGGGAGTCCCCCCGTGATCTCGCGGTGCGGCCGGGCCACTCCGCGCGGACCAAGGTACCAGAGACGCCCGGGGACTGCCGCCCCGCGATCCGACGCGGGCGGCGGGCGATCGCCGGGTCGGAGCCGCGACCGCCCCGCCGGGACGCGCCGCCGTCGTTGGTGGGCGGAGGGCGGCGGGTGGTAACCTCTTCGGCCGACCCATGGAACGTGACCCGTCTCTGCGGTCGCACGAGAGGAACCCCCGATAGCTCCCCTGCGCCGCCTCCGCCCCGTCCTCGTCGCCCTGCTGGGCACCATCGCGGTCCTCGTGGTGGCCGAGTTCGTCGTGCGCACGTGGCTCGTCTCCCCTTCCGCGACGGTGGCGAACGTGCGCTACCAGTGGAACTACCTGCCGCACGCCCGCGTCGTGTTCAGCACCGAGGGCTGGAGCGCCTCGCGCACGAACTCCATGGGCCTGCTCGACGACGAGCCGCGGGTGCCGCGCGCCCCGGTGCGGGCCCTGCTGCTGGGGGACTCCTACGCCGAGGCACTCCAGGTGCGGCGACGGGACAACTTCTCGTCGGTCGCCGAGGAGCGGATGCCCGGGCTCGAGGTGCTCAACACCGGCTGCTCCGGACGCGGGCCACAGGACTACGCCGACTGGCTGGCCGAGTTCGGCGCGGCGCTGGCACCGGACGTGGTCGTGGTCTGCTTCAACGCGGGCGACCTCGTGAGCCTGGAGCAGATGGCGCGCTCCGGCCGATCTCTGCGACCGCGCCCCACCGGCCCGTCACCGCCACCGCCGCCGGAGGGCCCGCTGGCGCGCCTGGCTCACCGGGTGCTGCGCAGTTCGGGGCTGATCACCGCGGCCCGGCAGCGATTCAAGCTGGTGGCCCAGCAGATCCTGGAGAACCCGTTCACCCCCTTCCGGCCGCCGCGACCCTCCCGCGCCGCGGCCATGTCCGACGACGAGCTCTCCGACCCACGACTGGCGGCGATGCTGGATTCGCTCCACGTCCGCTTCGCGGCGCGCGCGCCCCGGCTGGTCTACCTCTACCTGCCGGTCATGGACTACTTCGCCCCGACGCCCCATCGTGGCGACGCCGCGGCGGCCAGGGTCATGCACGACTTCGCCGCCCGTCATCACGCGACACTGGTGGACATGTACGAGCCGATGCGCGCCGAGTTCGTGCGCACCGGACGGCCGCTGCACGGCTTCTCCAACTCGGTGCTGGGAACCGGCCACATGAACGCCGCGGGGCACCGACTGACCGGTGAGCGCCTGGCGCAGGTCATCGCGGGGGCGGTCCGATGATCTTCTCCTCGGTCGAGTTCCTCGGCTTCCTCGGGCTGCTGCTGGTCGTCGTGGGGCTGACGCGGCGTGAGGCGCCGCGGCGTCTCGTCCTGATCGCCGCCAGCTACCTCTTCTACGCGTGGTCGGACTGGCGCGCCTGCTTCCTGCTGCTCGCTGTCTCGCTGACCGGGTTCCTGGCGGGCCGCGGCATGGCCACCGTGACGGAGCGGCGTGACCGCAAGCCCTGGCTGGTGGCGGGCGTGACTGCGAACCTGATCCTGCTCGCGTTCTTCAAGTACGCGGGCTTCCTCGCCGGCAACCTGCAGCCGCTGTTCCGCGTCGCCGGCCTGGAGCTGCCCCGGCCGGAGGTGATCCTGCCGGTGGGGATCTCCTTCTACACCTTCCAGTGCATCTCGTACCTCAGCGACGTCTATCGGGGCACACTCCCGCCGCAGCGCAGCCTGCGGGACTACCTGCTCTTCACCTCGTTCTTCCCGCAACTGCTGGCGGGGCCGATCGTGCGCGGCGGGCAGTTCCTGCCGCAGTTGGAGCACGAGCACCCGCTGCAGGCCGGCAATCTACGGTGCGGCGCGGAGCGCTTCGTGCGCGGCTTCGCCAAGAAGGTGCTGCTCGCCGACACGCTGGCGGTGTGGGCGAATCCGGTGTTCGCCCACCCGGCGTCGTACGCCCCGGGAACGATCTGGCTGGCGGTCCTCGCCTACGCCGGGCAGATCTACTACGACTTCTCGGGCTACACCGACATGGCCATCGGCGCGGCGCGCATGTTCGGCTTCGAGTACCCCGAGAACTTCCGTCACCCCTACCGCTCCCTCTCGATCGCGGAGTTCTGGCAGCGCTGGCACATCACGCTCTCGTTCTGGCTGCGCGACTATCTCTTCCTGCCGCTGGCCTACGCGCTCTCGCGCCGCATCGAGGCGGACCGCCCGTTGGGCGTGCGGGCCGAGACCTGGTCCTACGCCGGAGCGATCCTGATCACGATGTTCCTCGGCGGCCTGTGGCACGGCGCCGCGTGGACGTTCGTGGCCTGGGGGGCGCTGCAGGGCGTGGCGCTCGCCGTGCACCGCCTCGTGCGGGACGCGCGCGGGCGGCGGGCGCAGGGCCGCTACGGCGCGGCCGGCAAGGCCGGCTCGTGGGCGCTCACCTTCCTCTTCCTGCTGGTGACCTGGGTGCTCTTCCGCGCCCCCGACTTCACCACCGCCTGGACGATCCTGCGGCGGATGGCCTGCCTCGACGGCCTCGCCGGCATCCAGTGGTACTACGTGCAGGGACTGGTGGGTCTGACCGTGGCGGTGCTGCTCCATCTGTGGAGCGTGACGCACGAGGATCGCAGCCCGGAGTTCGATCTGAGGCGGCCGTTGGCGTGGCCGGCGCTCGCGCTGCTGCTGGTGGCGCTCGTGCTGTTCGCGCCCACGGGGCGGAGCCCGTTCATCTACCTGCAGTTCTAGTCGGGTCGGGGTCGGCGCAGGGGATCCGGCGGAGACGGAAACGGACGGGACGCTGGTCCCGTCCGCACGCCACCTTGCGGGGCGCGACACGGTGCGGTGGGCCATCGCTCAGCTCGCCCCTGCACGGCTACTCCTTGGCTACCCCTTCAACATGCCAACGTGGCCAGTCGTGTCCTCAGGCGACCATCACCGGACAAGAACGCCCCGCGGACCCATCCCGCCGGGGCGTCGTCTGTTGCATTCAGGCAATGCGTGTTCCGGCAGCTATGGGCAGCTGGGTCGCCAGACAACCCGTTCAGCTCTCGGGGCCACCGCCACGGCAGGCGTAGCGACCCGGTCTTCGGCGACCACGGGTTTCCGCTACTCGACCTGCAATTGTGGTGTCGTGCGCAGGAGATGTCGCGCCCGATCGGCCAGCACCCCGTGCGGGGCCTTCGTGACCAGGCATTCCAGTTGCGCGCGCGCGGCAGGGTACTCGCGCGTGGCCACGAGAGCATAGGCGTAGAGGAACCGGATCGCCTGATCCTCCGGGAACGCCCCCGCCAGCTCGCTCAGGTAGCTTCGAGCCGACTCGCCCAGGCCCTCTTTCAGGAGCTCCTGGGCGTAAGCCAGATGAGCACCCGACCCGACGCCCAGATCCTCCAGGTACCCGTCCCCCACCTGCACGAACAGGTACCAGTCGCGGTACCGCGGCGACCACTCGCGCACGAACTGGACACTGTCAACCTGCGGATAGAAGACACGGAATGCGCGGCCGCTATCGAGCACCGCCTCCACGAGGAGGTTCGCCCTTCGCTTGGCATACGCACCGACGTACTCGCTTCCACTGCGCGCCCCGAAGGTCTTGAGCGTGCCATCGGGAACGAAGATCACCGCCTTGGTGGCCATCGCGGGGAGGTCGTGGCCAAACGTCACCACGGCGCGGCGCGACACCTCGACGCCGCGCAGGAACGGATCCAACGGGAGGTCGGTCCCCGGCACGGGCAACTGCAGTCGTTGCCGCTCCACCGAGTCCGCCCGAAGGGCGAAGCAACCCAGGATCAGTATGCCGATCACTCCACGCGCCGCTCTGGCGAAGGGAAGTTCGGCGGCCCGAGCGGGATGATCTCCGAGCGTGGCGCCCCTCCCCTCC
>CAYNPF010000062.1:10352-11038 GCA_964398895.1 uncultured bacterium | reverse complement strand
CCTGACCATGATCTACCTGGCGCTGGTGGCGTTCTTCGTCGTCAGCGTCGGCATGGTATGGGCCGTCTTCCACCCGGCGGTGCTCCCGGCGGTGGAGCGGCTGATGAGCCGTGTCGGCCTGGGCGGGCTCAAGCCCGCGCTCGACGACATCGCGGCCCGGTTGCAGGGCTTCCGCGACCAGCGCGGACTGTTCCTGCGGTTGCTGCTGGTCGCGCTGGTGGTGCAGGTCTCGCGCATCTTCGTGCACGTCTTCGTCGCCCGGGGCCTGGGCATCCACGTGGATCTCGCCTACTTCTTCCTGCTCGTGCCCATGCTGGCGGTGGTGATCTCGCTGCCCATCTCGCTCAACGGGATCGGCGTGCGCGAGGGTGCCGGCATCGTGCTGTTCGGGCTGGTGGGGGTGACGCGGGCGGCGGCCTTCGGGCTGCAGTTCACGACCTATCTCGTGGCGGTGGCGGTGAGTCTGCTGGGCGGCGTGGTGTTCCTCGTCCGCCTGCCGCGGCGCCGCGCGCTGGAACGTAGCAAGCGGAGGAACTCGTGACCGATCCCATTGTCCCGGGCGGAGCCGTCCCCGGCACGCCTGGCAACGAATCGCCGGCGGCGCGGCCGACCGGAGGTCCCACCTTCTTCGTCGGTCTGGGCGTGTTGCTGGTGGCGCTGTGGACCTACCTGCGGACGCTGTCGCC